>CAYPZF010000001.1:0-9451 GCA_964415275.1 uncultured Oscillospiraceae bacterium
TACCCCTTGAACCAGGTGACAGCCTTTTGGGTCCCGTCCAGACCGGGCAAAATCCCCAGGGACCGGGAGGCTCCGCCGTCGAATTGAAAGAGGATGGCGCGGGAGCCGGTCCTCACCACACTCACGCCGTAGGCGCTGGTCCCCACCACAGTGGCCCCGGAAACGCCGGAGCATCCGGCCTCAGCCGCGCCCTTGCTGGTGTAATTGCCCGCCCGGACATACCACACTCCGTCCACCCAGGCCGGAAACCCGTCGCTGTAGGCCTCCGCCGCCGTCCTGGCCGCCTCAAAGGAGTCGTGGCTGCCGGGCAGCTGGAGATGGTAGCAGCCCACGGTGACGCCGGAGGCGCTGTCCACATAATTGCTGCCGTTGTAGGAGACATTTTGGGTCTTTACCACCGAGATCTTTGTCTCGGTAGTATGTCCCAGGGAGACAAACTTCAGACCGCTGTCGAAGTAGCCGAAGGCGTAGCCCGCATTCACCGCGTTCTCCAGGTTTGCCCCCGGCAGCGCTTCCCCACCATAAAACAGGCCCACTCGGATGGTCGGATTGATCTCCACCGCCCCGGCGGAGAGAAGCAGTACCGCGGCCAGTGTAAAAAAAGCCATTACAAATTGCATGATTTTTCGTCTCATTGTTCTCTCCATTTCTCTATAACGGCCAATGTCCCTCACATTGACACGTCCCCCCCGCGCGTGCTATGATTGAAATAATATACACCTGTCACAAGCGGAGCCAGGGCGCTCCCTGTTTCGGTGTTGTCGCAGGGTCTATTATAATACAAAAACCGACATTATTTCAACCGTTGTTTTCAGAATCAATTTCAATCCGCGGAATATATATATAGCTTAGGTAGGAGGGCAATCGCGTATGGAACAGTACAGAGTAGGCGTATTAGGCGGCACCGGCATGGTGGGCCAGCGTTTTGTCGCCCTGCTGGAGCGTCACCCCTGGTTCCGGCTGACCTGTGTGGCCGCCAGCTCCCGCTCCGCGGGCAAGACATATGAGGAGGCCGTGGGCGCCCGCTGGGCCATGGACACCCCCATGCCGGAGGCGGCCAAACGGCTGGTGGTCCTGAACGCCGCGACCGATGTGGCCCAGGTGGTGGCCCAGGTGGACTTCGTCTTCTCCGCCGTAGACATGAAAAAAGAGGAAATCAAAGCCCTGGAGGAGGCCTACGCCAAGCATGAGTGTCCGGTCATCTCCAACAACTCCGCCCACCGCTGGACCGGCGACATCCCCATGGTAATCCCGGAGCTCAACCCGGAGCACCTGGCGGTCATCGCGGCCCAGAGGGCGCGGCTGGGCACAAAGCGCGGCTTCATCGCGGTGAAGTCCAACTGCTCCATCCAGAGCTATGTCCCCGCCCTCCATCCCCTGCGCTCCTTCGGCCTGGAAAAAATCCTGGTCTGCACCTATCAGGCCATCTCGGGCGCCGGAAAAACCTTTGCCACCTGGCCCGAGATGGTGGATAACCTCATCCCCTACATCGGCGGTGAGGAGGAGAAGAGCGAGCAGGAGCCGCTGAAGGTCTGGGGCAGGGTGGAGCGCGGCGTCATCGTCAATGCCGAAGCCCCCTCCATCACCGCCCAGTGCCTCCGTGTCCCCGTCTCCAACGGGCACACGGCGGCCGTCTTCGCTAGCTTTTCCACCCCTCCCTCCATGGACGAGATGAAACAGGTGTGGCACGGCTTCAAGGGCCGCCCCCAGGAGCTGGCGCTCCCCTCCGCCCCCAAGCAGTTCCTCCGTTATTTCGAGGAGCCCGACCGGCCCCAGTCCAGGCTGGACCGGGACCTGGAGGGCGGCATGGCGGTCTCCATCGGCCGGCTGCGGCCCGACACCCAGTACGATTATAAGTTTGTCTGTCTCTCCCACAACACTCTGCGTGGCGCCGGCGGCGGCGGTGTTCTGTTGGCCGAGCTGCTCTGTGCCGAGGGGTATATCTTCCATTCATAATCAGCAGAGGCGGACCGTCTCAGAAAGGATGAGCATTTATGAGGGAACCCATTTTTACCGGCACCTGTCCCGCCATTGTCACTCCCTTTGACGCCCATGGCGCGCTGGACTTTGATGTCTTCGCCCGTCTCATCGACCGTCAGATTGCCGGCGGAGTGGACGCCATCTGCGTCTGCGGCACCACCGGCGAGACCTCCACCCTCTCCATTCGGGAGCACATTGCCGCCGTGGAGTTCTGCGTCAGGCACACCAACCAACGGGTCAGGGTGGTGGCTGGTGCGGGCAGCAACGACACCGCCGCCGCCCTCTACCTGTCCCAGCACGCCCAGGACTCCGGCGCGGATGCCCTGCTCCATGTCACACCTTATTACAATAAGGCCTCCCAGCTGGGCCTCATTAAGCATATGGAATATATTTCGGACCGGGTGGATTTGCCCATCATCATGTATAACGTCCCCTCCCGCACCGGCGTCTCCTTCACCGCGGAGACCTACGAGATCCTCTCCCGCAACCCTAAAATCAACGGCGTGAAGGAGGCCAGCGGCAACTTCTCCCTGCTGGCCCACACCCGCCACCTCTGCGGGGACGACTTTTACATCTGGTCCGGCAACGACGACCAGGTTGTGCCTATGATGGCCCTGGGCGCCAAGGGCGTCATCTCGGTGACCTCCAACCTGTTGCCCGATATCATGGTGAAGATGTCCCACCTCTGTCTGGAGGGCGACTTCGCCAGCGCCGCCAAGCTCCAGCTGGACTACATGGAGCTGATCGACGCCCTCTTCATCGAGGTCAACCCTATCCCTATCAAAACGGCCCTCAACCTGGTCGGCCTCATGGGGGGCGGCCTGCGGCTCCCCCTGTGCGATATGTCGGAGGGCAATCTGGCTGTTCTGAAGGCCGCGATGGGTCGGGTGGGTCTTCCCATCCAATCGTAAGGGGCAACGCGATGCAAAAGATAATCATCTCAGGCTGCAACGGCCGTATGGGGCATGTGGTAGAGGCCATCTGCGCCACCAACCCCGCGCTGGAGATTGTAGCCGGATTCGACATTCTGGGCGGCCCCCGCGACTTCCCTGTCTTTTCCCACCCACTGGAGTGCAAGCTGGCGGCCGATGTGGTCATCGACTTTTCCAGCCCCGCCGCCCTGTCCTCCCTGCTCTCTTTTTGCACGCTGCGCGGCATTCCCGTGGTACTGGCCACCACCGGGTACTCCGACGCGCAGGTGGAGCAAATTGAAGCGGCGTCTAAAACCATCCCCATTTTTCGCTCCGCCAACATGTCCCTAGGCATCAGCCTCCTGCTGGATTTGGCAAAGCGGGCGGCCTCGGTCCTGGGGGAGCACTACGACATTGAAATTGTGGAGCGCCATCACAACCGGAAGGTAGACGCCCCCAGCGGCACCGCCTTGATGCTGGCCGACGGTATACGGGAGGTCCTCCCCTTCCAGCCCGCCTATGTATATGACCGCCAGTGCGTGCGCCGTCCCCGGGAAAAGAACGAAATCGGCATCTCCGCCATTCGGGGCGGCACCATCGCGGGTGACCACCAGATCATCTTCGCCGGTTGGGATGAGGTCATTGAACTCTCTCACCACGCCGCCAGCCGTGAAGTGTTCGCCAATGGCGCCATCCAGGCCGCCAAATTCCTGGTGGGAAAGCCCGCCGGGTGCTACGACATGTCCGCCCTCCTGGCCGATGTCCCCATGGGAGAAGCCTTTTGCTCGGCCAACGATTGAGCTCCCCCTGTCTCCCCCGTCCGGGACTCCAAGCGCGGGCCTTCATGGTCATGGAACGAAGAAACAGCGTGCCGGTTTAAAACCGGCACGCTGTTTTTATGTCTTTTCTACGCGCCGCTCAGCGCCTCATGGATGGCGCGGGCGGCCTTTTTCCCGGCGCCCATGGCAAGAATGACAGTGGCGGCACCGGTCACGGCGTCGCCGCCGGCGTAGACCCGGTCCTTGGAGGTCTTGCCGGTCTCCTCGTCGGCCACTATGCCGCCCCAGGGCTGAGTGACCAGGCCCGGGGTGGTGTTTTTAATGAGGGGATTGGGGCTGTTGCCAATGGCAACCACCACCGTCTCCACATCCAGCACAAACTCACTGCCCGCCTTCGGCGCCGGCCGCCGCCGGCCGGACGCGTCAGGCTCGCCCAGGGTCATCTCCACGCACTCCATGGCCCGGACAAAGCCGTTTTCATCCCCCTCAATCCGGGTGGGATTGCACAGCAGCTTGAAGATTATTCCCTCTTCCCTGGCGTGGTGAACCTCCTCCGCCCGGGCCGGCATCTCCGCCTCGCTGCGGCGGTAGACGATATACACCTCTTCCGCGCCCAGGCGCTTGGCGCACCGGGCAGCGTCCATGGCAACGTTCCCGCCGCCGATCACCGCCACGCGCCGGCCCACACGCACCGGCGTGTCCGTCTGGGGAAACGCGTAGGCCCGCATCAAGTTGACACGGGTCAGGAACTCGTTGGCCGAGTACACCCCGTTCAGGTTCTCTCCGGGGATGTTCTGGAAGGTGGGCAGTCCCGCGCCCGTACCCACAAACACGGCGTCGTATCCCTCCTCCTCCAAGAGCTCATCCAGAGAGATGGCACGCCCCACCACCGCGTTGGTCTGTATCTCCACGCCCAGGGCCTCCACTGTGGCAATCTCCTGCCGTACCAGCGCCTTGGGCAGCCGGAATTCGGGGATTCCGTACACCAGCACCCCGCCGGGGGTGTGCAGCGCCTCGAAAATAGTCACTGCGTACCCCAGCTTGGCCAGGTCCCCCGCGCAGGTCAGACCCGCCGGACCCGACCCGATTACAGCCACCCGCTTGCCGGTTTCGGGCGCCACGGGCGCCGCCGCCACCCGCGCACGATTCTCCTCCGCCATGGCCCAGTCCGCCACAAATCGCTCCAGGCGGCCGATGCCCACGGGCTCGTGCTTCAGCCCGCGGACGCACTTGCTCTCGCACTGGCTCTCCTGAGGACACACCCGCCCGCAGATGGCGGGCAAGCTGTTGGTGCTCCGCAGGACGCTGTACGCCTGGGCCAGGTCTCCCTCTGTGACGCACTGGATAAAGGCCGGAATCTGCACGTTCACCGGGCAGCCCTCCATGCAGGGCGCATGCTTGCACTGCAGGCAGCGCTCCGCCTCGCCCTTGGCCATCTCATAGCTGGTGTAGCCAAAGCTCACTTCTTCAAAATTGCTCCGCCGGGCCTGGGGATCCTGCTCCACCGCCGGGGTCTTTTTCGGTGCCATATTTGCCATTACCGGGGGCCTCCCTTCAGCAAGTTGCAGTCGTCGTGGCGTGCCATGCTCTCCGCCTCTTCCGCCCTGTACATCCTGCTCCGGGCGATGGCCTCGTCAAAGTCCACCAGATGCCCATCGAACTCCGGACCGTCCACGCAGGCAAATTTTGTCTGTCCGCCCACAGTGAGACGGCAGCCGCCGCACATCCCCGTTCCATCTATCATAATGGGGTTCATCGACACCACGGTGGGGATGTTATACTCCGCCGTCAGCTTGGACACCGCCCGCATCATGGGCAGCGGACCAATCGCAATCACCTCGTCATACCGCACACCCGCCTTCAGCTGCGCCTCCAGCGCATCGGTCACAAAGCCCTTGTGTCCGTTGCTCCCGTCGTCGGTCATCACAAAGAGGCGGCTGCACACCGCCCTCAGCTCCTCGGTCAGAATAAAGAGAGACGTGTTCCGGAAACCCACAATCACATCCACCTCGGCGCCCGCCTCGTGGAGCGCCTTGGCCTGGGGGTACGCGATGGCGATTCCAAGTCCGCCGCCCACCACCGCGATCTTCTTTCCGCTTTTTCCCTCCAAATCGCTGGGCTTCCCCAGGGGCCCGACAAAATCCTGGAGGAAATCCCCCTCCTCCAGCAAGCCGAGACGCTGGGTGGTGGCCCCCACCTTCTGGAAGATGACGGTGATGGTCCCCGCCTCACGGTCGTATCCCGCGATGGTGAGCGGAATCCGCTCCCCGGCCTCATCAATCCGAAGAATGATGAACTGTCCGGGCTGCGCCTTGCGCGCCACCAGGGGCGCCAGCACCTCTATCTGCGTCACACTCTCCTGCAGCGCCCGTTTCTTTACTATTTTGTACATGGTCCCACTTCCTCCTTTGGAGCTGTCTCACCCCAGGTATGCCCTGTGAAAGACCTTCTTCCCCTTTTTAATGATCAGCCCGTCACCGGCCAAGTGGTCTGCGGTATAAGCATCTGTAACGTCCTTTACCTTTGCACCATTTATTTCAACGCCGCCCTGTTGGATTAGGCGCCTCGCCTCCCCCTTGGAGGGGGCAAGGCCGCACTTCACCATCAGATCGACCACCCCGATTTTCCCGTCGCTCAGAACCTCTTCCGTCAGCTCTGTGGCCGGCATGTCGGCCAGATCTCCTCCGGCGGAAAACAGGCCGCGGGCCGTCGTCTGGGCCTTCTCGGCCTCCTCGGCGCCGTGGATGAGTTCTGTGAGCTCGTAGGCCAGGATCTCCTTCGCCCGGTTGAGCTGGGCGCCCTCCCAGTGCTCCATCTCCCCAATCTGCTCCAGGGGCAGGAAGGTGAGCATACGCAGGCATTTGAGCACATCGTTGTCGTCCACGTTGCGCCAGTACTGATAGAACTCATAGGGGCTGGTCTTTTCGGGGTCCAGCCACACCGCGCCGGACTGGGTCTTGCCCATCTTTTTGCCCTCTGAGGTGAGGAGCAGGGTGATGGTCATGGCATAGGCGTTTTTGCCCAGCTTGCGGCGGATGAGCTCGGTGCCGCCCAGCATGTTGGACCACTGGTCGTCGCCGCCGCACTGCAGATTGCAGCCCACCGTCTGATACATGTGATAGAAGTCATAGCTCTGCATCACCATATAGTTAAATTCCAAGAAGGAGAGCCCCTTTTCCATGCGCTGCTTGTAGCAATCGGCCCGGAGCATGTTGTTCACGGAGAAGTGGGGGCCCACCTCCCGCAGAAAGTCAATATACTTGAGGTCCAGCAGCCAGTCGGCGTTGTTGAGCAGCAGGGCCTTCCCCTCTGAAAAATCAATAAATTTTGCCATCTGTTTTTTACAGCACTCACAGTTGTACGTTATGGTCCCCTCAGTCATCACCTGCCGCAGGTCACTTCGGCCGGAGGGGTCTCCCACATAGCCGGTGCCGCCGCCAATCAGAGCGATGGGCCGGTTTCCAGCCTGCTGAAGCCGCTTCATCAGGGACAGCGCCATGAAATGGCCCACATGGAGGGAGTCCGCAGTGGGGTCAAAGCCGATATAGAAGGTGGCCTTTCCCTCGTTGATCAGGTCGCGTATCTCCTCCTCGTCGGTCATCTGAGCAATCAGACCCCGTGCCTTCAGTTCCTCAAAGATGGTCATTTCCCCGTCTCCTTACCTCGTATTTTTTCTTTATAGTCCGCGGCGGCCGCAAGCAGCTCACCGGCTCCCTCCAGCATCGAATCTGAGATGGCATCCCCCCCTGTGAGCCGGGCCAGCGCCTCCCGGCGCGCGCCGCGCTCCAGCCGCTCTACGGCGGTAAAGGTGCGGCCCCCTCTCTCCCGCTTCTCCACGGAGAAGTGGGTGTCCGCCATGGCGGCCAGCTGGGGCAGGTGGGTGACGCAGAGCACCTGCTTCACCCGGGACACGGACGCCAGCTTTTCCGCCACCCGCTGGGCGGCCCGGCCGGACACGCCGGTGTCCACCTCGTCAAAAATGAGGGTATCCACCTCATCGTCCTCGGCCAGCACGTTCTTCAGCGCCAGCATAATGCGGGAGAGCTCGCCCCCCGAGGCAATCTTCTGAATGGGCTTCAGCGCCTCGCCCACATTGGCGGACATGAGGAACCGAGCCTCATCCATCCCCGAGCTGTCCATCCCCCAGGCGCCCCCTTTTGGCGCGAAGTCCACCTGAAACTGCACCTTTGGCATGTCCAGCTGGGAGAGCTCGGACTGGATGCGCCCACGCAGCCGCCCGGCCTCCTTCTGGCGGTGCGCGGACAGCAGCTTTGCCTTCCTAAGCGCGTCTTCCCGCGCGTCCGACTGTCTCTTTCGAAGGGCGGCCAGCACCTCATCCGCGCTGCTGATGCGCTCCAGCTCTTGCTTGGAGCGGGCCAGATAATCCAACATCTCCTCCACCGTATCGCCATATTTGCGGCGCAGACGGTAAATGGTGTCCAGGCGGCTCTCCACCTCGTCCAGCGCGCCGGGCGAGACATCCAGTCCGGCCCGCAGATCCCGGATCCGCTCCACCGCGTCGTCGGCCAAAAGGCGCAGCTCGGTCAGCTGTTCCGCCAGCTCAGAAAAGGCCCCGCCCACCTGGGACACCCTCCGCAGGTCCCGTTCCGCCATGGAAATCAGGGCGGCGGCGCCGTCCCGCTCCTCGTCACCGGAGAGCGCGGCATGGGCGCGCTCCACCGCGTCGACCAGCTTGCCCGCGTTGCGCAGGACCTCCCGCCGGGCAGCCAGCTCCAGGTCCTCCCCCGGCTTTAGGCGGGCCCGCTCCAGCTCGGCAATCTGATATTGGAGAGCATCCACCCGCCGCGCCTTCTCCGCCTCGTCTATCTCCAGGGCCTCAATTTCCCTGGAAAGTCCCATCAGCGTCTCAAAGGCCGCGCTATATTCCGCGCGCAGCGCCCCGGCGCCGCCGAAGCGGTCCAGATAGTCCAGGTGGCAGCGCTCATCCAGCAGCTGCTGCCCGTCGTGCTGGCCGTGAATGTTCACCAGCCGGCCCCCCAGCTCTTTGAGCTGGGATACGGTGAGCAGCCGCCCATTGACCCGGCAGACGTTCTTCCCGTCGGTCTGAATCTCCCGGCGCAGGAGAAGCTCTCCGTCCTCCCCCGGGGAAAAGCCGTGCTCTTCCAGCCAGGGGGTGGAAACGACGCCGGAAAATACCGCCTCCACCAGGGCGGATTTTGCCCCGGTGCGGATCAGTTCCCGGCTGGTTCGCTCTCCGGTGACCGCGGAGATGGCGTCTATCACAATGGACTTACCCGCGCCGGTCTCACCGGTGAGGGCGTTGAAGCCGCCGTCAAACCGGATTTCGGCCCGCTCTATCACCGCGATATTTTCAATATGAAGCAGGGAAAGCATTGGTATGCGCACCCCCTATGCTCACTTGAGCATCTTGTGAATGTCACTGCAAAAATCTTCCGCGGCGCCCTCCGTCCGCATGATGAGGATGGCGGTGTCGTCGCCGGCCAAGCTGCCCACCATATCAGGGACATCCATGCCGTCCAACGCCGCGCATGCCGCGGAGGCCAGCCCCGGCATGGTCTTGATGACCACGATATTCTGCGCCTTATCAAAGGAGGTGACGCCCTCCCTAAAAATCGTGCGCAGCCGCCCCGCGAAGTTAAGCGAGGTCTTGCGCTCGCTCACGGCGTACTTATAGGCCCCCTGGCCTGTGAGCTCCTTGACCAGGTGGAGCTCCTTGATGTCCCGGGAAATCGTGGCTTGGGTGGCGCTGATTCCACGGGCCCGCAGCGCGGTCAACAGCTGGTCCTGGGTCTCGATGTC
>CAYPZF010000001.1:9461-33068 GCA_964415275.1 uncultured Oscillospiraceae bacterium
GTCGGCCCCTTCGATGATGTGCAAAATTTCGCTCTGTCGTCTTCCTTTCATTTATCCTTTACACCTTTCCCAATTTCTGATGCACAATGCGGTAAAAGCTCTTTTCTGTCAGGCGCGCCAGAGAGGTATACGCCGCGGAGCGAAAAATCTCTACCCTGTCTCCGCCGCAAAGTCGAAATGCCTTGCCCCCATCCACGGAGAGGTACGCAGTTTTGTGGTTTTGATGGTCTGTGCGTACGCACACGGTCCTGTTCCTGTCCAGCACCATGGATTTGGCCTGGAGGCTGTGGGCGCAGATGGGGGTGACGATGATGTTCTCCGCGGTGGGCTCCACAATCGGACCCCCCGCGGACATGGAGTACCCGGTGGACCCTGTCGGGGTGCAGACAATGACTCCGTCGCCGGAAAATTCGGAAATCAGCACCCCGTCACCGCTGACCGAGAGGTCGATTACCCTGGCCACAGCTCCTTTTGTGATTACCGCGTCGTTGAGGGCGAGGCCATGGTAGAGCACCTGTCCGCCGCGCCGCACGCTCACGTCCAGCATCATGCGCGCCTCAATCCGGTAGTCTCCGGCAGCTAGCCTTGGCAGCAGCTTCAGGTCTCCCCGCTCCAGCTCGGTCATGAAGCCCACACTGCCAATGTTGATGCCCAGAATGGGGACCTGATGGCGGACAGCGTGCTTGGCCGCGTGGAGCAGGGTGCCGTCCCCGCCCAGACAGATGAGCATGTCCGCCCCCGCCAGGACCTCATCCAGGTTGCGAAAGGCGATGCCGTGGTGGCTCTCCTCCCGCTTACGGTTGCTTCCCGCTGAAAAGGGCAGCGCAAATACCGTCTCGATACCGGCCCCCGCTAAAATGTCACGGGCGGCCAGAGTGGTTTTAAGTCCGTTGTCCCGATAGGGGTTGGGACTGAGCACAACCTTCACGCTTCCTCCCCCTTTTCCAGCGCCAGGTGAGAGCGCTCCACCAGGTGCCTTAAATCGTGGGCGCAGGGCAGCCCGGCGCCCACGGTGAGATGTCCAAGATATTCAATGTTGCCCTCCGGGCCCTTAATGGGTGAAAAGTCAATTCCCTTTACATAGAAATCGCAGAGACGCGCATACTCCAGAAACCGCTCCAGCACCTGGAGGTGGACAGCCGGGTCCCGCACCACGCCCTTTTTCCCCACCTGCTCCCGGCCCGCCTCAAACTGCGGCTTAATCAGGCAGACCACCTGTCCATGGGGGACAAGCAGGGCCCGCAGGGCGGGGAAAATCAGTTTGAGAGAGATAAAAGAGACGTCGACAGAGGCAAAGTCCAGCTTCTGGGGCACCTCCGCCTCGGTGAGGTAGCGGGCGTTGGTGCGCTCCAGGCAGACCACCCTCGGGTCGCTGCGCAGACGCCAAGCCAGCTGACCGTACCCCACATCTACCGCGTACACCCTTGCCGCCCCCCGCTGGAGCATACAGTCGGTAAACCCGCCGGTGGAAGCCCCGATGTCGGCGGCCACCGCGCCGTCCAGGGAGATATGAAAGACATCCAGCGCCTTCTCCAGCTTCAAGCCGCCCCGGCTTACATAGGGCAGGGGGTTGCCTCGCACCTCAATTCGCGCGTCCGCTTCGACCTGAGTGCCGGCCTTGTCCACACGCCGGCCGTCCACAAAGACCGCCCCCGACATGATGGTGCTCTGCGCCCTCTGCCGGCTCTCCGCCAGGCCGGACTCATGCAGGAGGACATCCAGCCGCCTCTTTTCAGCCATGGCCGCAGACCTCCATCGCCTTCTTGAACAGGCTTTCCGCGTCCAGCTCCCTGGTCTTGCAGAGCTGGTGGACGGTGCCGTGGGTGATAAAGCCGTCGCCGCAGTTGTGCAGGACCACACTGTCCAGCTCCAGGCGTGTCCGGCAAATCCAGGCCGCGATCCGCTCCCCCACGCTGCCCATGGCCACGCAGTCCTCCGCCACCAGCAGGCGGCGTGTCTTTTCCAGGGAGGTTTTGAGCGTGTCCCAGTCGATGGGTAAGATGGTCCCCAGCTTAATCACCTCGGGGGAGAGACCCGCCGCCGCAAGCCGGTCCGCCGCGTCCAGAATGTTATTAATTAAGGTGCCGTAGCCCACCAGGGTGATGTCCCGCCCCTGCCGCAGGCAGGCGGCGGGGACGGCGCCCGCGTCCCCTCGGTAGTCCCCCTCCCCGCCCCTGGGGTAACGCACCGCCACAGGACCGTGCACATGGTAAACGGCCTCCCGGAGCATCGTCTCCAGCTCGGCAAAGGAGGCGGGGGAAAACACCGTCATGCCCGGTACGGTGTAGAGGTAGGCGGCGTCAAAAATGCCGTGAT
Source organism: uncultured Oscillospiraceae bacterium (assembly GCA_964415275.1). Classification (GTDB taxonomy): domain Bacteria; phylum Bacillota; class Clostridia; order Oscillospirales; family Oscillospiraceae; genus JAEWRY01. The sequence continues at coordinate 11,778 of CAYPZF010000001.1, forward strand.
GGGTCTCCCCATCCTCCCCCACCAGGCCGGCCCGGTCAACGCCGAACACCACATGGAGCCCCTGGATGGCCACGTCGTGGAGCAGCATGTCGTATCCCCGCTGGAGAAAGGAGGAGTAGACGGCAAAAACAGGAACCATCCCCTGCTTCGCCATCCCCGCCGCCATTGACACCGCGTGTCCCTCCGCGATGCCGACGTCGAAGAACCGCGCGGGAAACTGACGGGAAAAGCCGTCCAGGCCGGTGCCGTCCTGCATGGCGGCGGTGATGGCACAGATGCGCTCATCCTCTTGGGCCATGCGGCACAGGGCATCGCCAAACACCTGAGAAAAGCTGGTGCCGGAGGCCTTGAGGGCCACACCGGTCTCCTTGTCGAAGGGGGATACGCCGTGGTAGGTGTCCGGGTTGCGGGTGGAGGGCAGGTACCCCTTCCCTTTTGTGGTCCGCACGTGGAGGAGCGCCGGTCCCTTGATCCCTTTGGCGTAGCGGAGCAGCCGGGTCAGTCCGGCCACATCATGCCCGTCCACCGGCCCCATATAGGCAAAGCCCATGTCCTCAAACATGCTGCACGGCAGCAGCGCGGTCTTAATGGCCACCTTGATTTTATGGTTGAATTTGTAGAGGAAGCGTCCGCCGGGTATGGCGTGGATTACTCTGTGGTAAACCTCCTTAAACCGGGTATACTGGGGCTTTAGGCGCTGATGGGCCAGGTGCTGGGCCACGCCGCCCACGTTTTTGGTGATGGACATCCCATTGTCGTTGAGAATGACAAGCAGGGGCTCGCCGCTCTCCCCTGCGTCGGAAAGCCCCTCATAGGCCAGACCGCCGGTGAGGGCGCCGTCGCCAATGAGGGCGATTACGTTGTAGTCCTCCCCCTGAAGGGTGCGGGCCCGGGCCATGCCCAGGGCCACGGAGACCGAATTGGAGGCGTGCCCGGCCACAAAGGCGTCGTGGGTCGATTCACAGGGCTTTGGATACCCCGAGAGGCCGCCGAAGGAGCGCAACGTGCCAATGGTGCCGGCGCGCCCGGTGAGAATTTTGTGGGTGTAGCACTGATGTCCCACATCAAATACCAGACGGTCACGCCCGGTGTCAAACACCCGGTGGATGGCCAGGGTGAGCTCCACCACACCCAGGTTGGAGGCCAGATGGCCCCCGGTGTGGGAGACAACGTCAATCAGCGCCGTGCGCAGAGCGCCGCAGAGCGCCTGTGCCTCGCTGTCGGAGAGGTTATTTACATCAGGAATCTGTTCCAAGATACTCACGGGTCTACCTCACTTTAAACCGCCTTAAACGGTTGAAATGGAATGAAAGAACACGGGCCCAAAAAAGCCGATCAGGCCCCCTAAGAGGGCCCCGAAAAACACCTGTAGCGGCGTATGCCCCAGCAGCTCCTTGAGCTCCTTGCCAAAGAGGGCTGGGGGCATCTCCGCCCAGTGCTCCATCATATAGTTTAAAATCTTTGCCTGCTCTCCCGCCGCCTTGCGTACGTTGGCGGCGTCGTACATCACCACAATGGCCAGCACCGCGGCGATAGCGAAGAGGGGCGAACTCCAGCCGTACATCCGCCCGGTGGAGGCGGCGCAGGCGCACACAAAGGCGGAATGAGAGCTGGGCATCCCGCCGCCGCTCAGGATATACCGGAAGTCCAGCCGCCCCTTCTGAACCAGCACAAAAACCACCTTGAGCACCTGGGCGATGGCCCAGGCAACGATGGAGAGGTTCAGAATTAGGTTCCCCGTCAGAAAGCCTACGTCATTCACACGAGCACCTCTTACGTCTTTCGGTCGGCCAGAAACCCGGCCAGCCAGCAGAGAAACCCACTGCCCGGTATGGACGCGATGGACTGCACCGCTTGCCCGGTCAACTGCTCCACCATGGTTCGGCAGCGGTCCACACCCAAGAGGGTGGCGAAGGTGCTCTTTTCGTTGGCGATGTCCGACCCCACGGGCTTGCCCAACTCCAACTCGTCCCCCTTCACGTCCAGGATGTCGTCCCGCACCTGAAAGGCCAGGCCCAGATATCCGGCGTAGGCGCGCGCTTGGGCCCGGGTCTCTTCCCCCGCGCCGGCCGCAATGCACCCGAGGCTGACAGCGGCGGTGATGAGCGCCCCCGTTTTAAGGGATTGCAGCTCCCTCATCTCGTCGGCGCTGAGGGCGCGGCCCTCGGCCGCCATGTCCAGCGCCTGACCGCCCACCATGCCGCGGACGCCGGCGGCCTCCGCCAGATAGGAGACCGCCTCCATCACCCGCTCCGGCGGCAGCAGGGCGGCCCCTTCCCCCGCCAGCACCTCAAAGGCGGCGGTGAGCAGCGCGTCCCCCGCCAGCACGGCGGTGGCCTCTCCATACACCTTGTGGTTGGTGGGCCGTCCCCGGCGCAGATCATCGTTGTCCATGCAGGGCAGGTCATCGTGAATGAGCGAATAGGTGTGGACCATCTCCACCGCGCAGGCAAAGGGCAGCGCGTCCTCCGCCGTGCCGCCGCAGAGGCGGCAGGCCTCCAGTGTCAGCACCGGCCGGATGCGTTTTCCGCCGGCCAGCAGGCTGTATCTCATGGCGTCGCAGAGATTGGACCGGGGCGGGCATCCGGCAAAATAGGCGGAAAGCCAGCCCTCTATCAAAGACAGGTCCGCCTGGAGCCGTTCCTCATGGGTCATGGCTGCTCCGCCTCCTCTGTAAACGGGAGCTCCGCCGGCGCGCCGTCGGCGCCCGCGGTGAGCTTCACGACCTTTTGCTCCGCTTTGTCCAGCAGCCCGGAGCACTGTTTGATCAGCTTGGTCCCCTCCTCAAAAAGGGCCAGCGACTCCTCCAATGGCGCTTCCCCCTTTTCCAGCCTGGCCACAAGCTCCTCCAGCCGGGTCATGGCCTGCTCAAAGGTCAGTTTTTTCTCCGCCATATCATCTCATCCTTTCGGCGCAATCATTTCACAGTCCAGCTCCCCGTCAGAGAGCCGGAGGGAAAATCGGTCCCCCGCCGCCACACTCCTCACCGAGGTGAGCACACGGCCCTGCTCTGTCCTCGCAATGGCATATCCGCGCCCCAGCACCTTCAGGGGACTGAGCGCGTCCAGGGCGGCGGCCAGCCGCTCGAATCGGGTCCGCTCCCGCCCCAGCACCGCACTCAGCCCGTGGGCCATGCGGCGGCTCTGGTAGTCCAGCAGCAGACGTTTATCCCGCAGGTGGTCCTGGGGCCCCGTCATCGCCCGGCTGTCCGCCGCCCGGGCAAGGCGGGACCGGGCCTCCTCCAGCCGCCGGCGCGTGGCCCGGTCCACACGCGCCCCCCAGTGAACCAGCTGGTCCGCCAGCTCCCGCCGGTCGGGCACCGCCAGCTCCGCCCCGTTGGACGGGGTGGCCGCCCGCAGGTCGGCCACAAAGTCGGCGATGGTCACGTCGGGCTCATGGCCCACCGCGGAGATGACAGGAATCCGGGACGCGTAGATGGCGCGGGCCACCCCCTCGTCGTTAAAGGCCCACAGATCCTCCATAGAGCCGCCGCCGCGGCCCAGCAGGATGAGGTCGCCCAGGCGATGATCGTTGGCGTAGGCCAGCGCCTCCCGCAGCTCCCCGGGGGCCTCCGCCCCCTGCACCCGCACGGGGAGAAGCAGTACCTTGGCTAGGGGCCACCGGGCCCGTAGCACCCGCAGCATATCGCGCACCGCGGCGCCCGCCGGGGAGGTGATAAGTACAATACGGGTGGGAAAGGGCGGAAGGGGCCGCTTGCGGTCCTTGTCGAAGAGCCCCTCCCGGAGCAGCTTTTCCTTGAGCTGCTGGAACGCGATGTGGAGCTCACCCACCCCATCCGGGGCAATCCGTGTGCAGTAGAGCTGGTACTGACCATCCCTCGGGAATACGGTGACGCGCCCAAAGGCAACCACCTTCATCCCATTCTGGGGGCGAAAGCGCAGGGACGCCGCCTCCCGCCGAAACATGACGCAGCGCAGGGCGCCCTCCGGGTCCTTGAGGGAAAAGTAGTGATGCCCGGAGGGGTAGGTTTTATAGTTGGAGATCTCTCCCCGGATAAACAGCCCAGAGAGCGGGCCGTCCCGGTCTAGCAGTCCCTTAATGTAGTTGTTGACCTGAGAGACGGTAAAAATAGGCCGTTGCTCCATCAGTGCACACCTCCCTCCAGCGCCCGCAGGGCCAAAATCGCCACCCCCATGGCATTGTCGGCGGCGAACCTCGGCTCGGCGGCAAAAAAGGCCCCCTCCATCTCCCGGCGCAGCAGCTTGCTGCCGGACACGCCGCCGGAGAAGAGCACGGGAAGTCCGCTGTACCGCGCCTGGGCTTCCGCGGTGACACGGCGGACCACCGAGGCCACCGCCACCCGGGTAAACTCCGCCACGGCCCGGGGCGCCTCCCCCCGGTCCACCATGGCCCTCACCCGGTTCTCCACACCGGACAGGGAAAAGAACAGCCCGTCTCCCGTCCGCTTCACCGGGTACCCCGCCGCGTCCTTCCCATCACAGGCCAGCGCGTCCAGCGCCCCGCCCGCCGGAAAGGACAGCCCCAGAAGGACGCCGGCGCGGTCGATCAGCTGTCCCGCCGAGAGGTCGGTGGTGCCCCCGATCTTTTGGGCGAGGAGCGTCCCGCCCTCCGGCGCCACATACAGCAGCTCCGTGGTGCCGCCTGAAAGGTGCCAGGCCAGGTGGGGCCTGTCCATCAGGTCGGAGCGGCCCGCCGACCAGGCGGCGGCGGCCAAATGGCCCTGCTGGTGGGAGCAGGGGAAAAAGGGCACCCCCAGGGTATCGGCCAAAACCCGGCCCATACTCTCTCCCGCCAGGAAACAGGGCATATACGAACCCTCTGCCGCCCGGGGCCGGGTGCTGGCGCCCACCGCGGAAAGACCGGAAAACGCCCCCCCTTCCCGCAGCTGTCCAAACAGCGCGGGCAGGCGCTTCACGTGCTGAAACAGGGCGTCGCTCTGGCGCAGGCCGAGGGCGCCCTCCGGCACCTCCAGCAGCTTTGCGGCCATGCGGCCCGACGTGCCGTCAAACAGCGCCACAGACGTGGTGTAGTTGCTGGTGTCGAGCCCCAGGACCGTCATGGCCGGGCCTCAATACACTCGGTCCGGACAAAGGAGCCTAGGATTCCGTTGATAAAGGAGACCGTCTTGCTGTCCTCATAGCCCTTCGCGATCTCCACCGCCTCGTTGATGGCGGCGGAATTTGGAATGTCGGGCATATAGAGAATCTCATACATGGCCGTGCGCATGATGGCGGCGGCCACCCGGGAGATGCGGGAGAAGCTCCACCCTACGGCATAGCGCGCGATGTAGTCGTCCAGCTCCGGCCCGTGCTCATAGACCCCCTTTACCAGGGTGGTGATATACTCCCGCTGCTTTTGGTTGGGAAATTCCGCGTAGAGGGGCTCGTCCTCGCTGAGAAGGGCAAAATGCTCCGGGGTCAGGTGCCCGGCCAGCAGCGCGGCGGCGGTCTGATCCACAAAGCTCAACGCGAAGGTAAAGTGGACGGCAATCTCTCTGGCGTTTGTTCTGGTCATGGCGGCCCCTCCTGCGGTAAAAATATGCAGCGCATACGTGAATATTATACATACTAATATACAAAAAAGAAAGTCCTAATTTTTATATCGGACCCGCACCGCGGTTAAACCTCCGTTTTCAGACATAAAGGAGCATTGAGCGCGCATGCCGCCGCGCTCAACACTCCTGTCTGCCGTTTGAAGGTCAATGGGTCTCCTTGGGTGGCTCCTTGGCAAAGAAGATGCCGCTTACGTTCACATTGACAGCCTGCACGGTGAGGCCGCTGGTGGCCTCCACCGCGTTCATCACGGCATCCTGCACCGCGCGCGCCACCTCGGGGATGCTATAGCCGTCTTTAATGAGAATAGAGAGCTCCAGAATCACTGTGTCCCCGTCTGTCTGGATGTGGACACCCTTGCCCTGGTTCTTTTTGCCCAAGAACTGCTCCGCCAGGTCGCTGCCCAATTTGCCCGTAAACCCGCCCATACCCTCTACTTCATTGGCCGCGGCGGCGGCAATCACCGCCAGGACGTCTTCGGAGATATAGATGTTGCCTTTCTCCTCTGGGCGGGATACGTAGTCTTTTCCGTCGGGCATACCTTTCACGCTCCTTTTTGTGGTACGAAACCAATTTCCTACATTGTACCACAAAACGGTGAAAATACAACGCCTTTTTCCGGCCTCTTATCTGTCCCCTAGACCCCCGGACCGCCCTACCGGTCCGCCTCAATAATCTTAATTTGTTTGGCCTTCAGACCGGTCTGCTCCATGACAATCTCAGTGATCTTTGCCGTGTCGGTCTCGGTCAGTCCGCCCTCGACACAGGCCACCACGATGCTGGCGCTCTCCTCCCCCAAAAAGGCCACACAGTCGGTGTACCCTTTCGCGGTCACCAGATTTTCAATCTGCGCCTCGGCCATGGTCTGGGCGGCCATGGTCTGAATGGCCGTGTTGGCACTGTCCAGAACCGTCTGTCCGGCGTTGGCGTCGGCGGCGGCCTCCTGGAGCAGCGTCAGCGCGCTGTCCCTCGCCTGCTGCCGGTTGAGCCGCGCCGAGGCAAAGTAGCCGGATTGGTCCACGGCCCCCACCTCCGCGTCACCCTCCCCGCCCGCCAGCAGGGGGTCCCTGGTGTTGGCGCCCACCAGCGCGGCCTCTCCCAGGGTCTTGCCCGCGTTCACGTCGCCTTCTGTCCCCCGGCTGTAAGACCAGTTGAGGTACACCGCCGCGCATACGAACAGGACAATGGCCGCCACCACCGCATTACGTTTCCACAGTTTCATTTTCGTCTCCTCACTTTCCCTTGCAGATTGATATTTTATTGGACCCGAGCCCGGTCAGGGCGGACACCGCTTCGGCCAGCTTGAGACGGACCGCCGGGTCGCCGCCCCCCGGACAGACCACAAGGGCGCCCTGAAACTCGGGGTAGAACTCCTGGACCGTCACCGCCTCCTGGTAGCCCGATCCCCGGGAGACCACCACCGCGCTGCTCTCGTTCTCCCTGGTGTCCTCCGCGAGCACCTTTCTGTTTCCCGACTTGATGGTGAGGATCACCGTCACCCGGCCGGCGCCGTCAATCTCGGACAGGGCGTCGGCCATGCGTTTTTCCATCGCCTCCAGATCAAAGACCCGGACGGTCTGAGACGTGCCGCCCTCCGGGCCGGCCGCCCCCCGCTCCGCCCCTCCGCTGGGCAGCAGCAGCAAAATCACACCCACCAGAATGACAAGGAGCACAAATTTATACTTTTCCAACAGGGCGCTGAGCTTCTTGCCCCGCGCGCCAATCAGCATCTTCCAATTCATTCCCTTTCCCCGCTCTCGTAGTGCTGCTCCGCCGCCGGAATGGCCAGGTCTGTTTCAATCCGCCGGGTCAGCTCCGCCTGCTGCGCCGCGGTGAAGTCCCCCTGTATGGCAACCCCGGTGGGGTACGGTATCTCCCCCTCCCCAGCTGCGCAGATTACCTCGGCGGTGCAGGTCACCCCCATGGCCGCCGCCTTGTCCACAATATATGCGCCTGTCTTGTCCGCTATGATGATTTTCATTACCTGGATGTTTTTAAGATTCACTTCCTCCGGCGCGTAGCCGCCCAGATCGTTCCGATACTCCGACAGGGCCCGGGCCATGTCCGCCTGGTCTATGCCCCCCAAGGGGCGCAGCACTGCCGCCAGAAAGACCAGGCCGGCGGTCAGCCGGGAGATTTTTTTCACCGTGCCCACCGGCATCAGGCTGTCGGCCACCGCGATCAGGATGGCCACCGCCGTCACACCGGCCAGCCAGGTCCCTACCCCCGCTATCATGGCGTCACCATGGAGATGGCGGAGATCAGAGACACCAGCAGAATCAGCGCGCAGGTCCCCGTCATGCCCAGCACCAGGGCAAAGGCCCCGCCGATGTTGTCGATGAGATCCACCACCCGCCCCGCACCCACCGTGGCGGAGAGGGCGGCGGTCACCTTATAGGCCAGATATTGAACCCCGATGGTCAGAAACGGCACCACGCAGACGGAGAGCACCACCAGCATACCAAACACCCCCACCGTATCCCGTAAAATGCCCGCGCCGGCCAGAACGGTCTCCGCCGCGTCGGAGAGAATCCCGCCCACCACCGGCACCATACCCGAAATGGTAAACTTGGCCGCCTTGACCGTCAGGGCGTCGGCGGACCCGGCGATGACACCGCTCACCGTGATGTACCCGATGAAGGCCATCAGCAGGATGGTCAGGCTGGTCACCACAATGGACTTGATCATGGCTGCCAGACGCTTTAACCCCTCGTTGCCCACCGCCGCCCGGGCGGTGCAGGCCGCCACGTAGAGGTAGATAAGGGGCACCAGCAGCCGGTTGATCAGCGTGAGAAGCACGTCGGAAAACATCAGCGTGGCCAGCTGCCGCACGGCGCCCCCCATCGGCGCTCCGCTGGCCGCCACCACAGTGGCCATGGTGGGCAGCAAGGTCTTGGAAAACAGCGACATGGAGTCGATGGCCTCCCGTCCCATCCCCACCAGGGCGTTGAGCTCACCCAGGGAGAGGGCGGTGACCGCCAGGGCCCCCACCACCGACACCACGGGCAGTCCCTCCTCCGTCCCGGCCATCTGCATTCCCTCCGCCAGGCCGCACAGAAGCACGACGATCAGCAGCTTCACCGCCGCGCCCACGGCCCGCCTCACCGCGCCTTGGGCCGCCTGGCCGCCCCGGTCCAAAATGGCGAGCAGGCCGTCCTCCAGGCTCATTCCGGCGGTGAGGGAGGTTTCCCCCAGCTGCCCCCGGGCCGCCCGCTCCAGTCCCTCCAGGTCGGCCTGCTCGGTGAGTGCCTCCGGCAGCTCCGGCGCACCGGCGGCCAGGGCCGTCCCCGTCAGCGACAGACAGGTCAAAAGCAGCAGCGCCGCAACACAGATTCGCCTCATATCATAACAACCCCGTGATTAAACTCAGTACCATCCGCAGCAATGGAATCGCCACCGCCAGGGCCACCACGCTGCCCGCCGTCTCCACCGCCGCTGCCACGCCGCTCTCCCCCGCGTCCCGGCAGATGGAGGCCGCCAGCTTGGTGACAATGGCCACCCCCACCGTTTTGATGACCGGCGCCACCACCGCCGGGGAGAGGCCGGAGAGCTCCGCCAGCTCGTCCATCAGGGCCCTGGCCTGTCCCACCGCGCCAAACACCTGGGCCAGAATCAGAGCCCCCGCCGTGATGGTCAGTACGGTGGCCAGCTCCGGCGCCTGTTTCTTGACCGTAAGAGCACAGAGCGTGGCGATGACAGCCACGGCGGCGATTTTTACAATGTCCGCCATGGCCGCTCACAGGTCGAACAGCGTCTTAACCAGATCAAACAGGGCGCTGATTTCCTGTACTACCATCATGAGGACCACCACCAGCCCCGCCAGTGTGGTCATGGTGGCCTGTTCGTCCCGGCCCGAGCGGGTAAGTACCTGATTGAGCACCGAGACCAGAATGCCGATGGCCGCGATCTTGAAAATGAGATCCACATTCATAGTACCGATTCCTTCCAGATGGGCCGGCCCTGGGCCGCCACCCGTGATTCTGAGTGTATGTGACCGTCTGTCACAGCAGGATAAGGGCCAAAAACAGGCCCGAGGTGAGCCCCAGGACACTGTACATCCTGCCCAGGCGCCGCTGTTCCTCCTCCGCCTCTTCCATGGCGCGGGTGATGTACGTCCGGGCCAGCCTCAGGGCCGTGTTCTGCCCCTCCCCGTCGTACCGCCCCAGTACATCCCCCAGGGATTGGAGGACCTGCCGTTCGCCCTGCCGGAGGGGAAGCCCGCTTTCCTCCAGCGCCCCGCGCCAAATCTCTCCCACGCTCTTCTCCCCTAGGTCCGCCAGCCCCGCCAGACAGCGCTGAAAAAAGCTGTCGCAGGGCGGCGCCGCGTCGCGGGCCAGCAGAGCAAACAGCGCGGGCGTATTGGTGAGTCGAAAGGTAAGCTCCTGCTCCATCCGCGTCAGGGAGGCTGCCAGCGCCCTGAGACAGCTGGTCCGAGCCCGTAGCTGGGCCGCGGCGGAGAGGCCCAGGGCACCTCCGCCGCCCAGCAGGAGCAGGACGCCCAACACCTTCAGCACGGTGTCCCCTCCCCATCTATTTTTGTGACGGCGTACCGCCGGCGGCCCTCCTCCATGGAGATGGCTACCACCCGGCGAAAAATACCGCGCTGCAACAGCTGCCTCCCTATGGGACGGTCCTTCAGGTCGGAAAGCCCTGTGCCGTGGGAGGTGACAAGCAAAGCAACCCCACACCCGGCCGCCGCCTCCAGAGCCTTTGCGTCGGCCTCGGCGGTGATCTCATCCACCGCCAGCACCTGGGGGTTCATCCCCCGCAAGAGCATCATGAGGGCGGCCTCCCGGGGACAGTCGTTTAAAACATCGGTGTGGGCCCCCACGTCCATCTGGGGCATCCCGTATTCCACAGCCGCCAGCTCCCCCCGCTCGTCGGCCACGCCCACCCGGTGGGGGGCCAGGCCGTCGCCGTCCGAGATCCGGCGGATTAAATCCCGCAGTAAGGTGGTCTTCCCGCACCCGGGCGGGGAGAGGATGAGCGTGCTCTGTAGCACCCCGTCCTCCAGCAGTTCCTCCAGCACACCGGCCGACACGCCGGGCACCTCCTTGGCAATCCGGATGTTCAGAGAGGACAGATGCTTCAGATTATGTACCACGCCCTCCCGCACCACGCCGCTGCCGCACACGCCGATGCGGTGCCCGCCGGCAACGGTGAGGAATCCGTGCCGCATCTCCTCCAGCACCGCGTGGGCGGAGCCGCGGCTGGCCACCTCCAGCACCAGGTCCAGATCCTCCCCCGTCACCCCGCCGCGGCCCGGGCAGGGCACTTCCCGCTCCCCCAGCGGCAGCGTCACCGTCAGGGGCCGCCCCACCCGCAGGCGCAGCTCCTCCGCCGCGCCGCGCACCTCCGACGGCAGTGCCCGGGCAGCGCGGCGCAAGTGGGGCGGTAGAAACTCCACGGCCTGGTAAAAGCGCATATCGTCCAATTCCTTCGGCATGTCTCACGCCTCCTTCCCTGTGCTCCCATCTTATGTAAGGTTGTCCCCTCTTATGACTCCCCTTCTAAAACAATGGGCGGGAAACTATATTGATAGCGGGAGGTGAGGGACATGGAGCAGATCGCACCGGAAAACAAAGAGCTGATCACCCGGCTGGCCTACTGTATCGTCGCCGCGCTGGTGGTGTACTACGCCGGCGACAAAGCCTTAGAGCACTTTCAGCCGGCGGGCCTGGAAAAATACAGGCCGTGGCTCACCCAGAATAAAATACAAGCGGTGGCCGTCATCACGGCGGTGCTGCTGGGCGTCTCTCTGGCGGTCTGGCCGCTGGAGGAAAAGAAAGAATCCGGACTTGGGCCGGACCGGGAGTCCAATCCGGATACATACATATAGGTCCCCAGGGGCCCCGGCGCGGACGGCTTCAGTTGCCTCCTGGTGAGGGGGAGCCGTCGTTTTCCCATGCCGCAGATGGGGTATAGTACAAGACGTCTCTCTCATAAGTTAAAGGAGAAAGGAGGGCGCCGGATGGAGAGCAGAATCACGGAGTTGCAGGACAAAGAAATCATCAGTGTGCGCGACGGCAGCCGCTTTGGATATCTGGGAGATCTGGAGGTGGATTTGGAGAACGGAAAAGTGCGCGCCCTGGTGGTGCCCGGCCGCCTGCGCTTTTTCGGCCTGCTTGGCCGTGAGGATGATTGGGTGTTCCCCTGGGAATCGGTGCGGCGCTTTGGCGAGGACATTATTTTGGTGGAGGCAGATGGGCACAGCTGCCAGCTGCCCCGGGCACGCCGCAAAAAATTCCGATAAAGTTACGTAAAAAAGAGGAAAAGCCTTGCAATTCATGGGGCTATGTGCTAGAATACCAGAGCATGACGCACGGGACAGGAGTTCGGCCATGTGCCCCCCAGCGGGGTTGGTCCGGAGGATGAGCGTCCCGGAGGTAACAACAAAAATTATAGGAGGAACACAAATTTATGGCAGTCGTATCCATGAAGCAGCTTCTTGAGGCGGGCGTCCAGTTTGGACACCAGACCAGACGGTGTAACCCCAAAATGGCCACCTATATCTACACCGAGCGCAACGGCATCTATATCATCGACCTGCAGAAGACCGTGAAAAAGCTGGAGGAGAGCTACAACTTCGTGCGCTCGCTCTCTGAGAACGGCCAAAGCCTTCTGTTCGTCGGCACCAAGAAGCAGGCCCAGGACGCCATCCGTGAGGAAGCCACCCGCTGTGGCATGTACTACGTAAACGCCCGTTGGCTGGGTGGTATGCTCACCAACTTCAAGACCATGCGCGGCCGTGTGGACCGTCTGAGCCAGCTCAAGAAGATGCAGGAGGACGGCACTTTCGACATGCTGCCCAAGAAGGAAGTTATGAAGCACCTGGGCGAGATGGCCAAGCTGGAGAAGTATTTGGGCGGCGTCAACGACATGCGCCGTCTGCCCGGCGCCCTGTTCGTGGTGGACCCCCGCAAGGAACGCAACGCCATCAACGAGGCCCGCAAGCTGGGGATTCCCATCGTTGCCATCGTGGACACCAACTGTGACCCCGATGAGATTGACTACGTCATCCCCGGCAACGACGACGCCATCCGCGCCATTCGCCTGATCTCCTCTGTGATGGCCAACGCCATCCAGGAGGGCAAGCAGGGCGCCGACAACGTGGCGGAGGAGACCGCCAAGGCGGAAGCCGCCGGGTAAAACGGCAATAAGGACCGACAAAGCGCCCGCCGTGCGCGGCGGGCGCTTTCTCGACTGGATTTATAAATTGATGGAGGAAAAAAGTATGGCTATTACCGCGAGAGACGTACAGACCCTGCGTGAAATGACCGGCGTGGGTATGATGGATTGTAAAAAGGCCCTGGTGGCCTCCGACGGCGACATGGAAAAAGCGGTGGAGTACCTGCGCGAAAAGGGCTTGGCCGCGGCGCAGAAAAAGGCCGACCGCGTTGCCGCGGAGGGCATGGCTTACGCCGCCGTGCTGGACGGCGTGGGCGTGGTGGTTGAGGTCAACGCCGAGACCGACTTCGTCGGCAAGAACGAGGTGTTCGTGGACTATGTCAAGGGCGTGGCCGCTGTGGTGGCCAAGGAAAACCCCGCTGATGTGGATGCCCTCATGGCACTGTCCTACCCCGGCACCGGCCGTACCGTGCAGGAGGAGCAGCATGAGAAGGTCCTGGTGATCGGTGAGAACATTCAGACGCGCCGTTTCGCCCGCTACGCCTCCGGCCTCAATGTGCCCTATGTCCACGCCGGTGGAAAAATCGGTGTGCTGGTGAACCTAGAGGTCTCTGACAATCTGCGCGGCAGCGACAAGGCCGCTGAGGCCGGCAAGGACATTGCCATGCAGATTGCCGCGCTCAACCCCCGTTTCTGGGACAAGGGCCAGGTCGACCAGGCCACCCTGGATGAGGAGAAGAAGATCATGCTCGCTCAGATGGAGGGCGACCCCAAAATGGCCGCCAAGCCCGAGAAGGTCAAGGAGGGCATCATCACCGGTAAGCTGGGCAAGTTTTATAAGGAAAACTGCCTGCTCCAGCAGGAGTTCGTCAAGGACAGCTCCATGACCGTGGAGCAGTATCTCGCCAATACCGCCAAGGCGCTGGGCGGCAGCATCGTCTTTCGGGATGCCGTCCGATTCGAAAAGGGCGAGGGCATTGAGAAGAGGCAGGAGTGCCTTGCCGCGGAAGTGGCCAAGCAGCTGGGCAAATAAAAAAGAGGGCCTTTGCGCGCCCATGAAAGAGAGCGTCCTGGAATCATTCCAGGACGCTCTCTTGTTTCGCTCGGCCATGGCGTCATGTATTTGTATGCTCTGTCATGCTGAAAGCGGGACCGGCTTCCTCCCCGCCCGCAAATCAGGCTCAGTTGGCGTAATAACGGCGCAGGCCGCCTTCCTCCTCGCATCGGATCTCCCCGCGCTTTTTCAGATAGTCCAGGTGGGACAGGCACTCGCCGACGGCAAACCATTTCTGGACCAGGGGAAAGCTCTCCCAGTTGTCCGCGCGGATTTTCCACGTCATGTGGCCCGCGATACCGTAACCGGCCAGGCCCGGCATCCGGCGCACCACCTGCCGCGCCTCGTCAATGCGCTCACTGTGATGGACCTTAAGACGCTCCACCCGGGCGTGCAAATCTCCGGTGGCCCGGTGCGCGGGCAGGGCGCGCTCCACCGGATATTCCCGCACCCGGTTCAGGCTCTCCAGATAGCTGCCCAGTGAATCCTCCAGCCAAGGCCAGGCGGTGATGTTCGGCGTGATGTCGAAGAGCACATGATCACCGGTGAACATGGCTTTCTGCTCCTCCATCCAGAACACCATATTTCCAGGCGTATGTCCCGGCACCAGAACGGCCCGCAGGCAGTAATCGCCCACCTCCAACCGATCGCCGTCCTCCAGCCCCCGGTAGCAGGCAACGCCCCTGGGCGGCGCCAGGACCCGCGCGGGATTGCTTACGGCCAGCATGTCCAGCTCTTGGGGGGACATGCCCTCCAGGAGAATCCGCTCGTTCTGGCGTCTCAGCAGCTCGTCCCGCTTTTCCTCCAGCAGCGCCCGGTCCGTGTTGCTGATATAGATGTGCCGGCCCTCTCCGATAAAATCGGACGCCAGCCCGCTGTGGTCGGAGTGCAGATGCGTCACAAGGATGTCCAGGCGGCTGCGGTCCACCTTCAGCTCCTCCAGACCGGCCTGCAGCGCGGCGTAGCACTCGGGACGGCGAAAGCCCGTATCGATCAGCAGGTCCCGGTCACCCCGGATGAGATAGGAGTTGAGCTCCTTCAGGGGATTTTCCGGCAAGGGAACCGGGATGCGGTGGATGTTTCTCATTACTTGTTCAGTCATCGGGCGTTTTCTCCTCCAGTCTTTATCTATATTTTTTCCCCAACTATAACACAGGCATTTGAAAAAGTACAGACATAAAACATCTGATTCCATCCACGATGTCTTCTCCCGTTCTGTCTCAGGGCATATGTAAAGCCGCCCCTGGGCGGCTCAAAGATGTTTTTTGATTTGATTGATGGCGTTCTTTTCCAACCTGGAGACCTGTGCCTGAGAGATGCCCACCTCCACAGAGACCTCCATCTGGGTCTTCCCCTCGAAAAACCGTAGGTTCAAAATGCGCCGCTCCCGGTCCCCCAACTGGTCGATGGCCTCCCGCAGCGCCAGGTGCTCCAGCCAGCGCTCGTCGGTGTTCCGGCTGTCCTTCACCTGGTCCATCACGCAGATGGTGTCGCCCCCGTCGGAGTACAGCGGCTCATAGAGGGAGACCGGGTCCACGATGGCATCCAGAGCAAAGACCACATCCTCCCGTTTGATCTCCAGTATCTTGGCGATCTCCTCAATGGTGGGCTCCCTCTGGTGCTCGGCCATATACCTCTCCTTGGCCTGCAACACCTTGTATGCCGTATCCCGCATGGACCTTGAGACCCGCACCGCGCTGTTGTCCCTCAGGTAGCGCCGTATTTCCCCGATGATCATCGGGACGCCGTAAGTGGAAAATCGTACATCGAGCTCTGTATTGAAGTTGTCAATGGCCTTGATGAGCCCGATGCACCCCACCTGAAACAGGTCGTCCACATTTTCCCCCCGGTTGGTAAACTTTTGAATGACGGAGAGCACCAAGCGCAGGTTGCCAGCGATGAGCTCTTCCCTGGCGGCCATGTCCCCCTCTTTGGTGCGCTTCAGCAGAGCAATGGTCTCCTCGCTTTTCAGCACCTTGAGTTTAGAGGTGTTGACACCGCAAATTTCCACTTTTCCCTGCACACAAACGCCCCCTGCCGATTCAAGACTGTGTTTACAGTATTTCCTCGGCGGAGGGTTTCATACGGCGGCGGCGGTGGCTATATTTTTTTCCTTATGACCGATTTCGATGGACTTTTGCATTCGAGGAAACCGGGATGAGAGGCCTCCCCTCCCTCCCCCGTACGATACAAGACGCCCCCGTCCCGCAGGAGCGGAACGGGGGCGTCTTTTCTTTTTTTAGAGCACCGCGCGGATGCGCTCCACCGCCCGGGCGGTGGCGTCCGCGCCGCCAAAGGCGGTCAGGCGGATATAGCCCTCGCCGCTGGGGCCAAACCCGGCGCCCGGCGTGGTCACCACATTGGCCCTGTCCAGCAAAAAGTCGAAAAATGTCCAGGAGTCCAGCCCCTCCGGGGTTCGGGCCCAGATATAGGGGGCGTTTACCCCGCCGGAAACCGTAAGGCCGGCGGATTGCAGCCCCTCCCGGATCAGCTTGGCGTTGCGCAGGTAGTACGCGATGTTCTCCCCCACCTGCGCCTGTCCCGCCTCGGTGTAGACCGCGGCGGCGCCCCGCTGGACCACATAGGGCACACCGTTAAATTTCGTGCTCTGGCGGCGGCTCCACAGGGCGTTGAGGGAGGCCCCGCCCCGCTCCAGCGTCTTTGGCACCACGGTGTAGGCACAGCGTGTGCCGGTAAAGCCCGCCGTCTTGGAAAAGGAGCGGAACTCAATGGCGCAGGTTCTGGCGCCCTCAATCTCAAAAATAGAGTGGGGCACATCGGCCTCGGTGATAAAGGCCTCGTAGGCCGCGTCATAGAGAATCACACTGCCGTTGGCGTTGGCGTAGTCCACCCAGGCCTTCAGCTCGGCACGCGACGCCACCGCGCCAGTGGGGTTGTTGGGAAAGCAGAGGTAAATCATGTCCGCCTTCTCCCGCGGGATGGCTGGTATAAAGCCGTTCTCCGCCTCACATGGCATGTAGATCAGGTTGCTCCAGTAGCCCGTCTCCTTCTGGTAGTCCCCCGCGCGGCCCGCCATGGCGCTGGTGTCCACGTAGACCGGGTAGACCGGGTCACAGACCGCCACCACATTGTCGGCGCCAAAAATATCCCCGATGTTGCCGCAGTCGCTCTTGGCGCCGTCGGAGACAAAGACCTCCTCGGGGGAGATGTCCACCCCCCGGGCGGCATACTCGTGGGCCGCAATGGCGCTGCGGAGAAAGTCATACCCCTGCTCGGGGCCGTATCCCCGAAAGCCCGCGGCGGTGGACATCTCATCCACCGCCTGGTGCATGGCGGCTGTGACGGCGGGCGGCAGCGGAAGCGTCACGTCTCCGATGCCCAGGCGAATCAGCTTTGCGGCCGTATGAGACGCCTCGTAGGCGCTCACCCGGCGGGCGATCTCGGAGAACAGATAGCTCCCGGGTAATTTCAGATAGTTGGAATTTATGGTGGCCATGGTCAAATCTCTCCTTCGTATACGGTAACCGCGGGTCCGGTCATATAGATGTGATTGTCCGCCTCATCCCAGCGGACCAGGAGGTCCCCTCCCCGCAGCTTTACTGTGGCCTCCCGGCCGACACGGCCGCCGGAGACCGACGCGGCCAGCGCCGCGCAGGCACCGGTGCCGCAGGCCAGGGTCTCACCGCTTCCCCGTTCCCATACCCGCATCCGCAGGGTGCGGCGGTCCAGCACCTCTACAAATTCCGTGTTGGTCCGGTTGGGAAAGCTGGGGTGGCACTCAAAGAAAGGGCCTAGGTCGGACAGCTCCAAGCTGTCAATGTTGTCCCAATAGAGCACGGCGTGGGGGTTCCCCATAGAGACGGGGACCACTGTGTAGTCCTCCCCCAGTACAGTTATCTTTCTGGGCTCCTCCACCGCGGGGGGCCCCATATCCACCGTGACACGGGACACAACCCCGTCTGTCAGCTGAAGCGCCAGGGTCTTGACGCCGGCCGGGGTCTCCACGGTCAGCGTCGTCTTCCGGGTGAGACCCTTGTCGTAGACAAATTTGCCCACGCAGCGGATTCCGTTGCCGCACATCTCTCCTTGGGAGCCGTCGGCGTTGTACATCTCCATGCGAAAGTCGGCGGTCTGAGATGGAAACACGCAGATGAGACCGTCGCTCCCCACACCGAAATGGCGGTCCGACAGTCGGACGGCCAGCGCTGAAAGTCCCTCCGGCGCCCCCTCCACGCAGTTGAGATAAATGTAGTCGTTGCCCAATCCATGCATCTTGGTAAAGCGCAACGTCCTCTTCCCCCCTTCCCTTCCGAGCCTCAATAAATCACGAGATACTTTTCCCGCTCCCAGCTGGAGACGCGGGTGCGGTATTCGTCCCACTCCTTGCGCTTGCCCTCTATGTAATTTCTAGCCACGTGGGGCCCCAGAGTATCCAGCACCAAGGGGTCACTTTTCATGATGCAGATGGCCTCCTCCAGAGAGCTGGGCAGGCTTTTGATGCCCATGGCCACCCTGGTTTTGTCGTCCATGGCGTAGAGGTTCTCTGTCATCTCGGGGGGCGGCGTCATCTCCTTTTCAATGCCGTCCAGTCCGGCGGTCAGGCAGACCGCCAGCGCCAGATACGGGTTGCAGGAGGGGTCGGGAGAGCGCAGCTCCAGCCGGGTGGACTGGCCCCGAGAGGCCGGAACCCGGATGAGCACCGAACGGTTGGAGGCCGACCAGGAGAGATAGCAGGGCGCCTCATAGCCGGGGACCAGACGCTTGTAGGAGTTCACCAGAGGGTTGGTAACGGCGGCCATCGCCCTCACATGGGTCAGCACACCGGCCAGAAATTGATACGCCGTCCTGGAAAGCCCCTTCTCTCCGGCCTCATCGTAAAAGACGTTTTTCCCGTCCTTGAACAGAGACATGTTGATGTGCATGCCTGACCCGGCTACGCCGAAGGTGGGCTTGGGCATAAAGGTGGCGTGGAGCCCGCTCTGCTGGGCCATGGTCTTTACCGCCAGCTTAAAGGTCATGATATTGTCCGCCGCGCGCAGGGCGTCGGTGTACTTGAAATCCACCTCGTGCTGGCCGGGGGCCAGTTCGTGATGGCTGGCCTCGATCTCAAACCCCATGGCCTCCAGCGCCAGGCAGATTTCCCGGCGGGTGGCCTCACCGTGGTCCAGGGGGCCCAGGTCGAAATAGCCGGCCTCGTCGTTGGTCTTGTTGGTGGGCTTGCCCTCCCCGTCGGTCTGAAAAAGAAAAAATTCGCACTCAGGGCCCACGTTAAAGGCGTCGTAGCCCATGTCCGACGCCCGTTTCAACGCCCGCTTGAGTACCTTGCGGGGGTCGCCGATAAACGGGGTGCCGTCCACATTGTACACGTCGCAGATGAGGCGGGCCACCTTGCCCTCGGTGCTGCGCCGCCAGGGAAACACCACAAAGGAGTCCAGGTCCGGGTAGAGATACTGGTCGGATTCATCAATGCGGACAAACCCCTCAATGGAAGAGCCGTCAAACATAATTTGGTTGTTGACCGCCTTCTCCACCTGGGAGGCGGTGATGGCCACGTTTTTAAGCTGGCCGAAGATATCGGTGAACTGAAGGCGGATGAACTCAATGCCCTCCTCCTTCACCATGCGGATAATATCGTCCTTGGTGTAACGCAACGGTATATCTCCTTTCCCTGCACTCCAAGTCAATGCGGTGACCGGCCGGATTATGCCCGCGCGCAGACCCGGCATTGGAACGCTTCTGTCATAAAGTCCCTGCTGTCCTGTATCATCAGCCTTATTCGGCTGTCCGGCAATTATAACATATGGCCCCGGCTTCTGCAATCAATATCAATGTCATTGCACGCTCCCCCAGACCGCGGGCACCCGGCCCCGGCTTCGGCACAGCCGGTTACGTACCGCCACGTCATAGAACAGTGGTGTATAAAATCCCTCGCTCCGTATAAATCCTCACAACTTTTCTGCTCATGTAACCTTTGAAATCTCCATTTCCACAAAATTTTGGTTCTACTAATCATTCTTTTGTCTATTTTGTATAAAACGGCCCCCAAAATAATACCTTCTTTCTACGCTCACAGCACTTCCATTTGACAGCCGAAAATGTATAATTAATAGCATATAATACTTATCTTGTATCCAAGAAAGGAGAAGAGTATGGCAAACAAAACAATCAACAGATGGAGGGTTGTCATCGGCGGTATGATCTGCCAGTTTTGCGCCGGCATGTTGTACAGTTGGAGTATCTACGTCAACCCGCTCATCGAGCTCCACGGATGGCAACGCAGTGAAGTTGCCCTCACCATGTCCATCACTACATTGCTGATCCCCGTCTTCATGATCTTCGCGGGCAAGCTCCTCCCCAAGAAGGGCCCTACATTCACCGCAATGATAGGTGCCGTCGCGCTCACACTGGGACTGGTCATCAGCAGCTTTTCCAGCTCGATTCCTCTGCTATATTTAGGCTATGGTCTTTTGGGCGGTGTCGGCGTGGGCTTCATTTACGGCACCCCGGTGGCCACTTGCATGAAATGGTTCCCCGACAAGAAGGGTCTGATTTCAGGGCTCATCGTTGCGGGCTTTGGCCTCGGCTCCATTATCTTCGCCCCCATCTGCACCGCCCTCGTCACCTCTGTCGGCCCTCACAAAACCTTTTTTGTGCAGGCCATCATCACCATCGTCGGTGTGGCCATCGGCGCGCCCATGATGAAGACCGCCCCCGACGGGTATGTCCCGGAGGGCTGGACCCCGCCAACCACCGGCCAGGGCGCGGTCTCCAAGCACAGCTATACCTCCTCTGAAATGATCAAAACCAAGCAGTATTGGTTCCTGCTCATTATGTACCTGTTCATTAATATGTCCGGACTGATGGTCATTGGCCAGGCTTCGCCCATTTCCCAGCAGGTGGCCGGCATCACCGTCGTCCAGGCCGGCGCAATCGTCTCGGTGCTCTCCATCACCAACACGGTGGGCCGCTTTATCGGCGGCTGGGCAACAGACCGAATTGGCGCGCGGCGGGTGGTTATGATTATTTACATCCTAGACGCCGTTCTGCTCCTGACGCTGCGGTTCATGACCAGTTTCACGCTCATCGCAATCGGAATCAGCGGCCTTGCCGTTTGCTTCGGTGCCATGATGGGCGCTTACCCCGCCATCGTACTGGACTACTTCGGCCAGAAGTATTACAGCACCAACTACGCGTTTGTCTTCCTCGCATACGGCTTTGGCGGTATCATCGGCCCCCAGATCGCCGTGCGCTCTGTCGCCGCTACCGGTGAGTATACCATGGCGTTCTTCATCATCGGCATCTCCTGTGTCGTGGGCGCGGTGATGTCCATCCTCTCCAAACCCCCGGTCTACAAGGGCGAAACCGTACAGTCCTGACGCGCATTCTGTACAGACATATCGGCGCGGGACTAACCGCTCCGCAAAAAGGCCGCCTCTCCCCTTCCCGGGGCTGAGGCGGCCTTTTTCTTGCTTCCCGCGCCGGGGGTGAGAACGCCCGCGCGCCGTGCCTTTCTGTATGGGCCCTATCCGAGCGCCGCCCGGATGAGGCGCAAATTCTCTTCCAGGCGCTTGTCTGTCGGCGCCAGCTCTGCCGCCCTTTGCGCGGCGATCAGCG
>CAYPZF010000002.1:0-28219 GCA_964415275.1 uncultured Oscillospiraceae bacterium
GCCCAGGGCGGCGGAGAGGGAGATGAGGCCCAGCATCCCGGCCTCCACCTTCTCCAGCCCCGCCTCTGCCGGTACGGGACGGCGCAGGGCGTCCAAAAGAAACCACAGGCCCATGCCCGCCAGCACCACCCGGCCCAGCGCCCCGGCGGTGGCCGGGGCCAGAAGCGGCGCGGCGCCCGCGCCCAGAAACAACGCCAGTATGGTAATCACCGTGGTGGCGGCGGCAATGACAGGTACGCCCCGGCCCGGAAGCGGACAGCCGCTGAGGCTGTATCCGGCGGCCAGCAGAACTGTATCCAGGTTGCAGGCCAGGGCAAACAGCAGCGTGGGACCTAACGTGTCCACAGGCAGCCCCCCTTTCTCCCCTCATCTTACGGGAAAAAGCGGAAAAGGGTGCATTCCCCCGGTCGGTGTGCTATAATGGTATTATCTGTACCGTCGCCGCGCGGGAGGCGGCGGGGGCCATATAGACAAGGAGGGGTGCTTGTGTCCAGCCGCGAGGAGTTTATTGAGGTCTACAACGCCAACATCACCAGACCGGGGGCCAAAGAGCTGCTCCAGTTCCTGGAGGAGAAGAGCGACTTCTTCACCTCCCCCGCCAGCGTCCGCTTTCACAGCGCCTACGCCGGCGGTCTGTGCGACCACAGCCTCAACGTCTACCACTGCCTGGCCGACTATCTGGCCAGGGAGCGGGTGTCCGAGCTCTATGGGCTCTCCTACAGCGACGAGTCCATCGCCATTGTCTCCCTGCTCCACGACCTGTGCAAGGCGGGGTGCTACAAGACGGGCTCCCGCAATGTCAAGGGAGAGGACGGCAAGTGGAAGGCGGTGCCCACCTTCCTCTTTGACGACCCCCTCCCCTACGGCCATGGGGAGAAGTCGGTCTATATCATCAGCGGGTTCATGCGGCTCTCCCGGGACGAGGCCATGGCCATCCGCTGGCACATGGGCTTTTCCGGCACCGAGGACAACCGCATGGTGGGTAGGGCCTTCCAGCGCTATCCCCTGTCGTTTGCCCTGTCGGTGGCCGATATGGAGGCCGCCTACCTCATGGAGGAAGAGGGGTAGGCATGGACAATCTGGTGCTGATCGGAATGCCGGGCTCGGGCAAGAGCTCGGTGGGGGTGCTTTTGGCCAAAACCCTGGGGTACGGTTTTCTGGACGTTGACCTGCTCATCCAGCAGCGGGAGGGGGCCCTGCTGCAGCATCTGGTGGACCGCCTGGGCTCTGAGGGCTTTTTGGACGCGGAGGCCCGGGTCATCCGCACTGTGACGTGCCGGAGCACCGTGGTGGCGCCGGGGGGCAGCGCCGTGTGCCGGCCGGACGCCATGGACCACCTGAAGGCGCTGGGTACGGTGGTCTACCTGCGCCTGCCCTGTGAAGCGCTGGAAAAGCGCATCCGGAACATGGGGACCCGGGGCATTGTCATGGCCCCCGGCCAGACCTTCCGGGACCTCTACAACGAACGGGTGCCCCTCTATGACCGCTACGCCGACCTGACGGTGGACGCGGAGGGCCAGACCCTGGAGGAGACGGTAGACGCCGTGCGCCAGGCTCTGGCCGCCCATGGCATCCACTCATCCCGCACATTTTTAACATAAAAAAGGATTTTTTAGAATGAACTTTAATGCTCTGGGGCTTATGCCCCAAATTTTAAAGGCCTTGGCTCGCCAGGGCTACACCGCGCCCTCTCCCATTCAAACGAGGGCCATCCCCCCTGCCCTGGCGGGCAGGGACGTGCTGGGCTGCGCCCAGACAGGCACGGGCAAGACATGCGCCTTTGCCACGCCCATCCTCCAGCGCCTGGCGTGTACGCCGGCGGAGGGGCGCCCCATCCGGGCCCTGGTGGTCACCCCCACCCGGGAGCTGGCCCTCCAGATTTATGAGAGCTTTCTGGCCTACGGCAGGCATTTGCCCCTGCGGTCCACCGTGGTATACGGCGGCGTAGGGCAGGGGCCCCAGGTGGACCAGCTGCGCCGGGGCGTTGACATCCTGGTGGCGACGCCGGGTCGGCTGCTGGACCTGCAGGGGCAGGGGCTGCTGGATTTGTCCCACATCCGCATCTTTGTCCTGGACGAGGCCGACCGGATGCTGGACATGGGCTTCATCCAAGACGTGCATCGGATTATAAAGCTGCTGCCCGCGGAGAAGCAGACCCTCTTTTTCTCCGCCACGATGCCCCCCGAGGTCACCGACCTGGTGAACACCCTCTTAAAAGACCCCGTCCGAGTGGCGGTGGACCCCATCTCGTCCCCGGTGGAGGTCATCGCCCAGAGCGTCTATCTGGTGGACAAAGGGAACAAGACCAAACTCCTGGCCCAGCTGATCGGAGAGCCGGAGGTGAAAAACGCCCTGGTGTTCACCCGCACCAAGCATGGGGCCAACAAGGTGGCCCAGGACCTGGCCAAGACCGGGCTGCGGGCGGCCGCCATCCACGGAAACAAGAGCCAGACCGCCCGCCAGCAGGCCTTAGCCGACTTTAAGGCCGGGCAGGTGAAGGTGCTGGTGGCCACCGACATCGCCGCCCGGGGCATCGACATCGAAGAGCTCTCCCATGTGTTTAACTACAATCTGCCCGAGGTGCCTGAGACCTACGTCCACCGCATCGGCCGCACGGGCCGGGCGGGGCATGGCGGCACCGCCATCTCCTTCTGCGACTTTGGGGAGAAGCCCTATTTAAAGGGCATTGAAAAGCTGCTGGACCGCCGGATTCCCGTGGTGGAGGACCACCCCTGGCCCATGGCGGTTTTTGAGGTGGCGGTAAAGGACGCCAAAGGCCGGGCGGTGAACGCCGACGACGCCGAGGCCAGAGCGGCCGCCAAGGAGCGGCGGCGGGCCAGGGACGCGGAGCACAAGGCCAAGGCCCCGCAGGCCGGGCGCAAGGAGCCCCCGGTCAAAAGCGCTGCCGCCGCGCCGGAGGCCAAGGCCGCGCCCGCGCGGCGCGGCAGGCGGGGGCATCGGCTGGACCGGCTGGAGGACACCCTCCCCACCGTACCGCAGATGCCCAAATCCGATTATGTCCGCCCCGACCCGCTGGCGGGAGAAGTGATTATGGACGCCACCGCGCGGATGCTGGCCCCCCGGTCCGGCGCGGCCAAGCGGGGCCGCACGGCCCAGGCCGAGGCGCAGAAAAAAAGAGCGCCCTCTAAAAAGAAGGCGCTCCCGCCGGAGCAGGCGGCCCCGGCCCCAAGCCCACGGAGCAAGGGCCGGCGGACACGGGACCGAAGGGGGCCGCCGCCGGTGCAGCTGCGGACCAGCAGGCAGAAGGACTCCACCGAGCAGCCCAGCCTGATGAAACCATATTACCTCGGTCACGAAGAATAGAAGAGCACGAGACAAAGGCGCGGGCCGGGCTAAAGCCCCGTCCGCGCCCTATGTTTGCTATAAAAACAGGGAGACGGCACAGTAGACCAGCAGCAGTGCCATCACGGTGTTGATTGCCCGGCCGTGGTTGGCGAACAGCCGGTAGAGCGCCGTGCCGAAGAGGGACCAGCACACCGTGGCCGACGCGCTGGCCGTCGCCAACAGGAGGGCAAAGCCCAGCAAGGCGGCGGGGGCCTGGTAGTAGGGCAGGATGTACGAGGTCATGGCAGTGAGGCCGAAAATCAGGTTTTTAGGGTTGACCAACTGGAGGAGCACGCCGGAGAGAAAGGACGCCTCGCCCGTCCGGTCCGTGCTGCCGGGGGTGCTGCGGAAAATCCGCCAGGCCAAGTAGAGCATATAGGCCGCGCCCAGGGTCATCAGCACCGGTTTGACTTTGGGGACCCAGGTGTACAGCATCTTGCCAAACAGGGCGCAGGACGACATCGTGAAGGTGCCCCCCACGAACACGCCCAGGTTAAAGGGATAGCTGCGCCGGAAGCCCAGTCTGCCCCCAAAACTCATGGAGAGCAGGTTGTTGGGCCCCGGTGTGTAAGCCATGATAAACGCGTAAGTAAGAAGTGTCGGCCACTGGAACATGGCGGCCCCTCCCTTTTTGGCAGTATTCCTATACCATATCTTATGTACGACTTGTCGTCAAGGGGTATTTATGAACCATATCACAAGCCCTGCCGCCGGAGCGGACGGACGGCGCCGGATCAGGCGGCTGCTGCTGTTGCCGCTGGCCCTGGCCGCCGCGGGCGTGCTGTTTTTCTGGTGCCAGCAAAACGTAATCCAGACTGAGGTCATCGAGGTAACGGACGCCCGGCTGCCCGCGGCCTTTGACGGGCTGCGCGTCGCCATTGTCTCCGACGTCCACGGCAAGGAATTTGGGGCGGACAGCGCCGTCCTGCTGGCCAAAACCGCCCGCCTGACCCCCGACCTCATCGCAATCACCGGGGACCTGGTGCACCGGCGGGATCAGCTGGAGATGGTGCCCGCCCTGGCCGCGGGGCTCTCCGCCATCGCGCCCACCTATTACGTCACGGGCAACCACGAGTGGGCGGCCAAGCTGGCCCCGGAGGTGAAGGACCTGCTGGAGCAGGAGGGCGTCACCGTGCTCTCCAACTCCTTTCTCCCCCTGGAGCGGGAGGGGCAGCGCATTGTCCTGGCCGGAGTGGACGACCCCAACGGCCCCTACGACCAAAAGACCCCCGTCCAGGTGTCCGGTGAAATTAAGGCCGCCTGGGGGGACGTGTTTACTCTCCTGCTGGCCCACCGGAACGACCATTGCGAGGCCTACGACCAGGCGGGGTTTCACCTCATCCTCTCGGGCCACGCCCACGGAGGCGTCGTCCGCCTGCCCTTCACCGACGGGCTGATCGGACCCAACATGCGCCTGTTCCCCTCCCGCACCGCCGGGTACTACGCTCTGGAGCAGGGCCAACTGGTGGTCTCCCGGGGGCTGGGCATCAGCGCCGAGCCCTTCCGGCTTTTTAACCGGCCCCACCTGCCCGTGGTGATCCTGCGGGCGGCGGACAGTATATGACCAAAAGGGGGCGCGCGGACCGCCCTCTTTCCTGAGGAGTTTTTTCTATGGATTATTGCGCGGGACAGTTTGACATTGCCGTCATCGGCGCCGGACACGCGGGCATCGAGGCCGCCCTGGCGGCCGCCCGTCTGGGGTGCAAAACCCTCTGCTTTACCCTCAATATGGACGCGGTGGGCAACATGCCCTGCAACCCCTCCATCGGGGGCTCCGGCAAGGGGCACCTGGTGCGGGAGCTGGACGCCCTGGGGGGCGAGATGGCCCGGGCCGCCGACAAGGCCTGCATTCAGTACCGGGTGCTGGGCCGGGGCAAGGGGCCCGCCGTCCACTCCCTGCGGGCCCAGGCCGACCGGCGGGCCTATCAGCAGATTATGAAGCACACCCTGGAGCGGCAGGAAAACCTGTGGGTGAAGCAGGTGGAGGTCACCGATGTCCTGACCAGCGACGGGGCTGTCTCCGGCGTGAGGACCGCCACCGGCGCCATCTACGGGGTGCGGGCCGCTGTGGTGTGCTCGGGCACCCACCTGGGGGGGCGCACCATTGTGGGGGAGGTCATCCGTCCGTCAGGGCCAGACGGGCTGGCCGCCGCCCTCCCCCTCACCGAGAGCCTCCGGTCCCTGGGCCTCTCCCTGCGCCGCTTCAAATCGGGTACGCCGCCCCGGCTGAACGCCCGCAGCGTGGATTTCTCCAAAATGGAGGTCCAGCCGGGGGAGGAGGGGGCGCCCCCCTTCTCCTTCGAGACCCGGCAGCCCCCGGAAAACCGGGCGGTGTGCTACCTCACCTACACCAACGAGGCCACCCACGCGCTGATCCGGGCCAACCTGGACCGCTCCCCCCTCTATTCCGGGGTCATCGAGGGCGTAGGCCCCCGGTATTGCCCCTCCATCGAGGATAAGGTGGTGCGCTTTTCCGATAAATCCCGGCACCAGCTCTTCCTCGAGCCCATGGGGCTGGACACCGAGGAGCTCTACCTCCAGGGCTTCTCCTCCTCCCTGCCCGAGGAGGTGCAGGTGGCCATGCTCCACACCGTCCCAGGGCTGGAGCACGCCGAGATGACCCGCTGCGGCTACGCCATTGAATACGACTGCGTGGACCCCACCCAGTTGCTGCCCACCCTGGAGTGCAAGCAACTCCCCGGCCTCTACGGCGCGGGGCAGTTTAACGGCTCCTCCGGCTATGAGGAGGCCGCGGTCCAGGGGCTGGTGGCCGGGGTGAACGCCGCGCTGAAGCTGCTGGGCAGGCCGCCCATGGTCATCGGGCGGGACCAGGGATACATCGGCGTACTCATCGACGACCTGGTGACCAAGGGGACGGAGGAGCCCTACCGCATGATGACCTCACGCACCGAGTACCGCCTGCTCCACCGGCAGGACAATGCCGACCAGCGCCTCTGCCCCATCGGCCACGCCGTAGGGCTGGTGAGTGACGCCCGATACGAGCGGGTGGTGGAAAAATACGCGGCGGTGGACCGGGAAATCGCCCGGCTGGAGCGGACCGGTCTGCCGTCCAGCGCCCCGCTGGACCAGCTGCTTGCCCGGCGGGGGGAGCGGGCGGCGAAAAACGGGGTCCGGCTGGCAGACCTGCTGCGGCGCCCCCGAATCTCCTACGGCGACCTGGCCCCCTTTGACCCGGACAGGCCGGCGCTGCCCCCGGATGTGGCCGAGCAGGTGGAGCTCAACATCAAATACGCGGGATATATCCAGCGGCAGATTCGGCAGGTGGAGGAGATGCGCAAGCTGGAGGACAGGCCCCTGCCCCCCGGCCTGGACTACGCCGGTCTGGAGGGCCTGCGGCTGGAGGCGCGGCAGAAGCTGAACGCCATTCGCCCCCTGAACCTGGGCCAGGCCAGCCGCATCTCCGGAATCTCCCCCGCGGACCTGGCGGTGCTGATGATCCGTTTGGAGCGGAAGCCATGAGGGAGCATGTGGTATTGGGCCTCTCAGGCGGCGTGGACTCCGCCGTGGCCGCCCGGCTGCTGCTGGAGCGGGGCTTTGCCGTCCACCCCCTCTGGCTGGACATCGGCCTGGGGGGCGGCGAGGATGCCGCCCGGGTGGCGGGGGCCCTGGGCCTCCCCCTTTACACCGCGGACATCCGGGCGGCGCTGGAGCGGGAGGTTTGCGCGCCCTTCGCCGCCGACTATCTGGCGGGGCGAACACCCCTGCCCTGCGCCCGGTGCAACGCCCTGGTGAAGTTCCCCGCGCTGCTGGATCTGGCCGACAGGCTGGGGGCGGCCTGGGTGGCCACAGGACACTACGCCCGGAGGGGGGAGGACGGCAGCCCCAGCCCCCTGCTGCGGGGCAGGGCAGCCAACGACCAGTCCTATATGCTGGCTCGACTTCCCCGGGATACACTACAGAGGGTTATATTCCCCCTCGGTGATTACGAAAAGCGGGGGGTACGGGCCCTGGCGGAGGGGTTTGACCTCCCGGTGGCCCACAAGCCGGACTCCATGGAGCTCTGCTTTATCCCGGACAACGACTACGCCTCCTGGCTGGACAGGCGGGGCGGGACGCCGCCGCCGGGCAACTTTGTGGACCCCGAAGGCGCCGTCCTGGGCCGGCACAAGGGCATTCACCACTACACCCTGGGCCAGCGGCGCGGGCTGGGGATTTCCGCCGCCGGACGGCTTTTTGTCTCGGCCATCTCTCCGGAGCGCAACGAGGTGACGCTCTCCGCCGGAGAGGACCTCCGCGCCAGCCAGGTCCTCTGCACCGCGCCCAACTGGCTGCTGGACGGCGCCGCGCCCACGGCGCCCGTGGAGGTGACGGTGCGCCTGCGCCACGCCAGGCAGGAGACCCCCGCCACCCTTGTGCCCCGGGGAGATGAGGTGCACCTCTGCCTCCACACACCGGCCCGGGCCCCCACGCCGGGGCAGCTGGCGGTCTTTTACCTCGGAGACGCCGTGGCGGGCAGCGGGTGGATTGCGGCGGCGAAGCCGTAGAGAAAGAACAAGAGAGAGACGGGAGGCCTCCCGTCTCTCTCTTGTTGTTTATGGGGTCAGGGGGATTGCCGCGCCGCCTCCAGCGCGGAGATCTGGTCGACACGGCGGGCGTGGCGGCCGCCGTCAAATGGAGTGTTGAGGAAGATCTCTGTGATTTGCTCGGCCAGCAGAGGGCCCGTAAACCCGGCCCCAAGGGCCAAAACGTTGGCGTTGTTGTGCCGGCGGGTGAGCTCCGCGGAGAGGGTATCCCGGCAGAGGGCGCAGCGGATGCCCTTTTTCTTGTTGGCGGTGATGGAGATGCCGATGCCGGTGAGGCAGATGACGATGCCCCGGTCACAGGAGCCGTCGGCCACCGCCTCGGCCACGGCGTCGCCGTAGATGGGGTAGTCGCAGGAGTCGGTGCTGTCACAGCCAAAGTCCCGGTATTCCAGCCCATGGGCGGTCAGATGCCGCTTGATGCGCTCTTTTAACTCATAGCCGCCGTGGTCAGAGCCGATTGCAATCATAACAAGTCCTCCTCTTTCGATTACAGCTTATAAAATTCTGGCGTCCGGTCGTGGTAGACCGCCACATACCGGAAGCCAAGATCCTCCAGCAGCGCGTAGGCCTCGGCCACGCCGCCGCCCACGCTCTCGGGGCGGTGGGCATCGGACCCCACCGTGATGATTTCGCCGCCCACCTCTTTGTAGAGCGCCAGCAGCGCCCGCCAGGGCGCCACGCCCTTGCCCCGGAAGGTGTTCAGCTCTATGCCCCGGCCGTGCTCCGCCACGGTGCGCAGGATGGCCCGGATGCGGGCGTGGTAGGGGGCCAGGGATATCGTCTGCCCGTCCCGCTCCATGTACCGCAGGGGGTAGTTGATGTGGCCCAGCACATCGTACACGTCCAGGGGCGCCAAGGCCTCCATGGAGGTAAAGTAGTCGTCCAGGGTGGCGTGACAGAGGGCCGGGTCGTGATACGTCCCGTAGTAGAACTCCCCGCCGCCCGCCGCCTCGCTGCGGTTGTGGATGGAGCCGATGACAAAGTCCAGGCCGGGCTGGGCCAGGATGCGCCGGGCGGCGGGCGGGTCGATCTGAGCCATGCCCAGCTCCACCCCGAGGGGCAGGTCGAGCCGCGTGCCGTACCGGGCGAGCATCGCCTCCCGGTCGGCCAGGACGGGGGTCCAGTCGTACTGGAGGGTGCGGGCGCTCCCGTCCGTGGCGAGGAGGTCACAGTGGTCGGTGAGGGTAAGGGCGGCCATGCCGGCGGCAAGGGCGGCCCGGGCCATTTCGGTCATGGGGACGAACCCATCCGGCGAGACGCGGGAGTGGGCGTGGGAGTCGGTCAGATACATATAGGCGCTCCTTGTGTGTTAAAGTGGCCAGGAAGGCAGCCATCGGAGAATACAGGTCGAAAACCCCGCCGGGATGGGGATGCCGATGAGCACCGGGTAGAACAGGCCGTAGAGCCCCGCGTTGAGACCCGTGACGCCGTAAACCGGCAGACGCCAGCGGCCTTGGGGCCGCTCCATCAGATCGTTCATCAGGCTGGCGATGCCCAGCGCCAGAAAGAGCGTGGCGGGAAAGTAGTGGTAGGCGAAGGTGGGGCGGCTGATGGGCAGCCAGGGCAGCAGCTGGGCCAGATAGCCCACCAGAAGGAACAGCGCGGTGCCGGAGCGAAACCGCACGGCCTTGATGGCCATGGCCCCCATGCACAGCAGGCCCAGCCAGCTCACCACCGGGTTGTTGAAGGCGGCGAAGGCGGACTTGAGACCGGCGGCGGTGTGCTCACGGTAGTACAGAATGGGGCGGAGGTCCAGCATCCACTGCCACCACTTGGAGGCGTACGGGTGGGTGGCGTCCACCCCCCTGTGGTAGGTGAACATGAACTTCTGGTTCTCCCACACGATAGTGAGCAGGTTGGACAGGCTGGTGTCCCCCCTGGCCTGGGCGTAGGGGAGGTAGGCGACCACATAGACGCACAGGGGGAGGACCACGAAGGCCAGGACGGAGAACAGGACGGTCTTTCCCGCCCAGGAGGCGAAGGTGGGGCCCGTCAGCTCCCCGGGCCAGTCACGGCGCTTCTGCCACAGGTTGACAGCGTAGAGGACGGCCATGCCCGCGCCGCCGTAGAGCACCGTCCACTTACAGGCCGCGCCGAGACCGAACATCAGCCCCGAGAGCAGAAGGGAGGGCGCGCACCGGCGAAACGGCGTGCCGGCGGGCAGGGACAAAAACCGCCACAGGAAAAAATACATGGCCAGCGTAAAAAAGACCGCGTAGGTGTCAATGGTGGCGATGCGGGTCTGGGTCAGGTGCATGAAGTCGAAGGCGAACAGGCTGGTCCCGCACAGGGCCAGGGGGGTCTTTCCAAAGAGGTTCTTGAGAAAGAGGTAGAGCAGTGGCAGCATCAGCACCCCAAAGAGGGTCCCCACAAAGCGCCAGCCAAAGGGAGTCATGCCAAACGCCCGGATGCCCAGGCCGATGAGCAGCTTCCCCAGGGGCGGGTGGGAGACCTCGTAGGGGTAGACCCCCCGGATATGCTCATAGGCGGTGCGGGCGTGGTAGATCTCGTCAAAATAGGAGGAGGTGAGATAGGAGCGCTCCGCCGGGATGACCTCCTGCTCGTCGAACAGGGCGTCCGCCCCGGCAACCCCGATGCCGCCCGGCGAGAGGTCCAAAAGGGCGGGCTGTGTCCCGCCGTCCGCCGTTCCGTACAGGGCCAGCTCGCCCAGCTCCAGACTGTCCTTTAGCGCGGTGAGACGGAGGTACCGCGCCCGCATGGGGGTGAGGGGGGTCTTGTCCTCCCCCTCCAGGGTCTGCCACTTAAAGAGGGTGGCGTAGGTCTGCCGGATTCTGGGCAGGGCCTGCCAGGTTTGTCCGTCGGCGGAGGCCTCCAGCGTGTATTCGCCGGTCCCCAGGCCGGTGTAGTAGGTCACGCCGGTGAGGGTGACCTCCCGGTCCAGGGAGACGGTCACCTCAGACACATCGGCAAAGCTCTGGAAGGACTGGGGCGCGGCGCGCGCCCCCAGGCCCCAGAACGCGGAGAAGGCATACACCGCGGTGAGGAGGAGCAGGGGCAGCGCATCCCTCCGCTCCATGGGGTGGCGGGCGGCGGCAAAGCTCATCCGGGGGCTGATTACCCACTGCCGCACCCGCTCCAGCGCGGTAGGACGGCACATGAGCTCGGACCACCAGTGGCTGAAAAATAAAAGCGCCACCGTAGCGGCCGCCAGGGGAAAGAGCAGGGTAGGGGTAATGTAAGCCGCGATTGCCTGCATGACACACCTCACAGCAAATAGTAAAAGGGACGTACCGGATTATAGTACGTCCCCTATTCTATGTCTTTTTTTCCCGTTTGTCAAAGGGCGAATCGCATCACCGAAACCTCAAAGGCGGTGCGGGTTTCACTGCGCCCGTCCACCAGCTTGCGGTACTCCCGGCTCTGAAGGCGGCCCTCCAGGCGGATCAGCTCTCCCACCTCCAGCGCGCCGCAGGCGGAGGCCACGCTCCCCCAGGCGATACAGGGGAGATAGTCGGTTCGTCCGTACCGCCGGTTGACGGCCAGCAGGAGGTCGCAGATGTCCCGGCCCAGGGGCGTACGCCGGAGAATGGGTGCCTTGCACAGGGCGCCGGCCAGCAGCACCTGGTTGAGCGGCTCCCCCATTCCGGGCTCCAGGCTGCGGGTAAAAAAGGTGATCACCAGACGGTTGCCGGAGCCGCCCTTATTGTTAAACGAGCGCACCTCTCCCTCCGCCTGGACCCAGTCGCCGGGGGAGAGCGGACACATCGCCATCAGCTGGGCGGGGGCCACAACGTTAAGTATGTCCTCCGTCCCTGAGAGCCGGGGCACCGCCAGGGGGAAGACAAGGTAATCCTCCCCATGGTTTTGATGGGAAAAGACAGGTGCCTCCGCCACCCGCCCCCGCAGCATCGCCCGGTTTTCATGCTCCTCGCTCCGCATCTTCTCACGCTCCTATCCTTCTCGTATGGAGCACTATATGCGGGCGTGTCCCAAAAAAGAACCGGCGCGGCGGGGGCAGGGCTTCTGTCCGGCGCTACTGCAGCAGGGCGCGGTATCCGTCCTCCCCGCCCACACGGCCCACCGCCGACAGAGACGCCTGGGAGAGCTCGAACATCTGGCGGGCCAGGGTCAGGACCTCGTCCCGGGTCACGGCGTCATAGGCGTGAATGATCTCGTCCGGCGAGAGCACCTGCCCGGTGAGGATGGTGGAGCGGCCCAGGTAGCTCATGCGGGCCTGGGTGGACTCCAGCCCCATGAGGACGTTGGCCTTGGACTGCTCCCGGGCACGGTCCAGCTCCTCCTGGGTGGGGCCGTGGGCGGCAAACTCCCGCACCACCCGGGCGATGGTGCCCAGGGCCTCTCCCTCGGTCTCCTTCCCCAGGGCGGTGTAGATGGAGAAGAGACCGGTCTCGGCATGGCCCGCGCCGTAGGCGTAGATGCTGTAACAGAGGCCGCGGCGCTCCCGCACCTCCTGGAACAGCCGGGAGGACATCCCGCCGCCCAGAATGGTCGTGAGGAGCTGGAGGGCAAACCGGCGGCCATCCCCGTAGGGCAGGCCGGGAAAGGCCAGCGCCAGATGGTTTTGCTCCGTGGCCTTCTTTTTGAGGGTAAAGGCGGGCTTGTAAACCGCGGGCCTGGGGGCGGGGACGGCACCGCCGTCCAAGGTGAGCAGCCGCGCCTTCAGCGCCTCCACCACCGCGCTGTCAAAGCTGCCCGCCAGGGTTACGATGAGGTCGTCGCCGCCGTAATGGGCCCTTTGATAGGCCCGCAGGCACGCCCCCGTCATGGCGGACAGGGTGGCAGGCCTGCCTAAGATGGGGCGGGCCAGGGCGCTGCCCCGGTAGACGGCGGCGAAGAGCCGCTCCGCGCACAGGTCCTCCGGACTGTCCCGGTACATGCCGATCTCCTCTAATATGACCCCCCGCTCGGTGGCCACGTCGGCCTCGTCGAACTTAGAGGCGAACACCATATCCCACAAGATGTCCATGGCCTGCTCCAGGTGGATATCCAGAGCGCGGGCGTAGAAGCAGGTGTGCTCCTTGGTGGTATAGGCGTTAATCTGACCGCCGATGGCGTCGGTCTCCTGGGCGATCTGGGCGGCGGTGCGCCGGTGGGTGCCCTTAAAGACCATGTGCTCGATAAAATGGGCGGCGCCGCTCTCCGACGCCTTTTCATGGCGGGAGCCGGTGGCAACCCAAAACCCCAGGGCGGCGGAGCGCACGCCGGGGATGTGTTCGGTGAGCAGGCGCACACCGTTTGGGAGGGTGGTCTCTTCGTACATAGCTACCTCTTGCGTTTCTGATTTAATGATGGGGCGGTACATCCGGGGGCTAGGGCGTGACGGTGGTGCCCAGGGCCTTTTGGGCGATGGCCTCCAGCAGCAGGGCGTGCTCCACCCGGCCGTCCAGCACCACCACGGTGCCCACCCCATGGGCCACGGCATGGACACACCCCTTCACCTTGGGCACCATGCCCCCCGCGATGAGCCCGGCGTCCAGCAGCTCCCTGGCCCGGGCCTGGTCCATGTGGGGAATGCGGGTGGCCTGATTGTGGTGGTCCACCAGAATGCCGTTGGTGTCGGTGAGAAAGACCAGCTTGTGGGCGGCCATTGCCTCGGCCACGGCCCGGGCCGCGTCGTCGGC
The DNA here is from genome assembly GCA_964415275.1 of uncultured Oscillospiraceae bacterium. Taxonomy (GTDB): domain Bacteria; phylum Bacillota; class Clostridia; order Oscillospirales; family Oscillospiraceae; genus JAEWRY01. The sequence continues at coordinate 13,493 of CAYPZF010000002.1, forward strand.
GTTGCAGTTGAGGCCGCCCTCCGGCCCCAGGGCGATGGGGGAAACTACGGGCAAGAAGCCGTTGTCCAGCAGGGTGTGGAGCACCTTGGTGTCCACCCCGGTGATCTCTCCCACCCGGCCCAAGGCCGGGTCCTTGCAGCGGGCGGTGAGCCCCACGGCGGAGACCCCCAGGGTGCCCAGGGCGGCCACGATGCCCTTGTTCACCTGGGCGGAGAGAACCATCTCAGCGCAGTCCAGGACGGTCTCGTCGGTGACCCGATAGCCGTCCACAAAGGCGGTTTCCACCCCCAGCCTGTCCAGCAGGGCGGAGATGTCCTTGCCGCCGCCGTGGACCAGCACCACCCGGGCGCCCACCTGGTGCAGGGCGGCCACGTCCCGCAAGATGCTGTCCGCCGCGCCGGAGGGCCCCAGGGCGCTGCCGCCGTACTTGAGGACAAGGGTCTTGCCGGTGTACCCCCGCAGGACGGGCAGCACATCCAGAAACCCCCGCACCTTCTCCATGCCGTCCAGCCCGTGGGCGACGTCGTACGCGTGGAGAAAGGTCTTTGTATATTCTACATCGGAAGGACACTCGATATACACAAGGCCCCGCTTTTGTCGGGTCTCGGCCCCCTTGCCGGTGATGAGGACAACGGTGGGAGTCTCACAGCCCAGGATGGCCTGGCGGATGGCCTGGCCCCGGTGGGGCTGAATGGAGTAGTCGCAGCCCTCGGCCTCCACCCAGGCGGCAATCTCCCGGCAGATGGCCTCGGTGTCCTCCTCCCCCGAGTCCTCCTCGGTGAGGATGACCAGGTCGGAGTATCGGCCCGAAATCTCCCCCAGGTCCCGCCGGCGGTCCAGGGCCTTTTTGCCGGGGCAGCCAAAGACGGTGACGATGCGGCGGCCAGGGTACTCCTCTAGCGTGGACTGAAACAGCTTCTCAAAGGAGAGCCGGTTGTGGGCGTAGTCTACAATGGCGATGACCCGGTCGTCGGCGTTGGTGTAAATCTCCATTCGGCCGGGCACCCGTGCCTTCATGAGCCCCACGTAGATGGCCTGCTCCGGGATGCCCAGCCCCTCGCACACGGCGATGGCGGCCAGGGCGTTCTGCACATTGAAGAGGCCGGGCATGGTGAGCCGGAATTCCCGGCTGTACCGCAGGGTCTTGACCCGGAAGAGGATGTCGTTGCCGCTCTTGCGCACGTTGGAGCCGTACACCGTGGCGCCCGGGTCGGTCTGGGAGAAGGTAATCACCCGGGGGCAGCGGCGGGCGGCCGCCAGCACCCGGTCGGCGTGGTCGCTGTCCAGGTTGACGCAGGCCAGGCCGGTCTGCTGGAAAATTCGCAGCTTGGAGGCAAAATAGTCCTCAAAATCCGGGTGCTCAATGGGGGAGACGTGGTCGTACCCGATGTTCAAAAAGACGGCGGCGGCGAACTCCACGCCCAGGACCCGGCCGTACTTGAGGCCCTGACTGGAGACCTCCATGGTGAGGTATTCCATCCCCGCGGAGACGCCGTTGGCAAAATGACGCGCCAGATCCAGGGGCTCCGGCGTGGTGAGGTGGCTCTCAAAGCGCTCCACCCCGTCGTAGGTGTCAATAGAGCCGATGACGCCGCTCTCGGCCTTCCCCGCGCCCGCGGCGTATTCGTCAAAGATATACTTGAGATAGTAGGAGGTGGAGGATTTGCCCTTGGTGCCGGTGACCCCCACCACATTAAGCCGGCCGCTGGGGTGGTTGTAGTAGAAGCCGGCCAGCAGGGCCATGGCCCTGCGCACGTCGTTGACCAGCAGACAGGGGGCCCCCCCGGCCTCGGGATACGGGTGGTCGGCCAGGTAGAAAAACGCGCCCTTGCGGAGAGCGTCGGCCAGATAGGCCCCCTTGAAGTGGGCCCCCTTGCAGATGAACAGGGTGCCGGGGACCACCTGCCGGGAGTCGCAGGAGACCAGCGTAACCGGGCGGGCCAGGTCGGCGGCCGGAGGGGCCCCGCCTGTGAGCAGGCCCTCCCGCAGCAGCAGCTGGTAGTAATCGCCCAGGGTATGATAGTTCTGGTCCATAACTGCACCTCTCTTCCCGTGACAGACGGGGCGCTTGGCCGCCGGCCCCGCACCCCCTTGCCTGTGGCTCACACTGTCCGCAGGCGTTTGCCGCAGAAGGTGATGGCCTTCTCCACCAGCACCTCCATGGCGTCGATGTAAAAATCGGGCAGACCGTGGTACACCCGGTAGACCGACAGCTCCGTGCAGCCCAGAATGGCGCTGTCACAGCCCTGGCTCCGCAGGCTGCGGTCGATGGCGGTGAACTTCTCCCGGCTGCCCTTTTCCCCTTTTTTAATCTCGTCATAGATGACGGCCATAATAAGGCGCTGGGTCTCCGGGTCGGGGGCCACGGGGGTGAGGCCCTGGGCCTGGCAGGCCCGCTGGTACACCCCGGTCTGGATGGTGCCGTCGGTGGCCAAAATGCCCACCCGGCGGCGGCCGCGGGCGGCCAGGGCCGCGGTGGCCTCCCGCACCATATTGAGAATCGGCACGTCCACCGCCGCCTGGAGCCTGTCCACAAAATAGTGGGAGGTGTTGCAGGGGATGGCGATGGCGGTGCAGCCGCAGCCGGCCAGAAGGTTAGCGTTGTCCAGCAGACGGCTGTAGACCACTTCGCCCCGGCCGCTCAAAATGTACTCCGTGCGGTCCGGCATCTCGGTGTCGCTCAAAATCAAGACGGGCAGGTGTTCCTGGTCGCGGGCGGCCTCGGTCCGGTCTAAAATCCGCTGGTAGAAGATCTGGGTGGCCTGGGGGCCCATGCCGCCGATGACGCCCAGCCGGGCGGTTGGCTCTGTCATAACTGCTCCTTACTCGGGCCGGTGGTAGTGCTTTTTAAACTTGTAATAGTGACCCAGTTGATTTTTAAGAAGGCGCAGCTTGCTCCGCGCCCCCTGGTTGGCGGGCCCGTACTTCAGGGCGTTGTGATAGGCCCCGGCCTTGACCAGGGCGCGCATCTCCTGGTGATAGCGGCTGGGGGTGTACCGGTAGGCCACCCCCAGGGGCACCATGGTCCAGAGGGAGCGGCCGCAGGCCATCACCGGCTCCAGGTCCCGGCCCAGGACCCGGTCCTCCACCAAAAGCCGGGCGATGTTGTGTCCGGCGCCGGTGACGTAGTAATTGCTGCGCCCTTGGCGGCAGTTGATTTCAAACACCTTATAGGTTCCGTCGCGCTGGTCGAATTTAAGGTCGAAATTGGAGAAGCCGGTGAACTGTACCGCCTCCAGAAATCCGCGCAGCCGGCCGCACAGCGCGTCGTTGGTCTCGGTGAGGATGACCGCGTGGTTGCCGATGCCGTGGGGAGTGTGCTCCTCCAGCAGGACGTGGCCCAGACACATGAGCTTCACCTGGCTGTTCCGGTCGGAATAGCAGGTGAGCACCCGCATGTAGCTGTCGTCCCCGGGGATGAAGTCCTGGATGACCATGGAGTCGTCGTACCCCGAGGCGTAGACTTTGTCCAGCACCTCCTCCAGCTCCGCCCGGTCCCGGCAGATAAAGACCTTTTTGTTCCCCTCAAAGGGGTGGTCCCAGTAGGCCACGCCGTTAGAGGGCTTGCAGACGAAGGGGGGCGGGAAGGGGAGGGTGAAGCCGCGCCCCATCTCGGCCCGGTGGATGAAGGTGTCGGGGTAGTCGATGCCCATCTGGTCGCACAGGGCGTAAAACCGCTCCTTGTGGATCAGGGTGTTGATGAGGGCGCCGGGCGCGTAGGGCGCCACGCAGTTGGCGGGGAAGTCCTCCTTGTGCTCGGCGCAGAGCTTTACATAGCTGTCCCCGCAGCCGATGACCAGAATGGTCTTGTCCGGGTGGGCGGCGGCCACATCGGCCACATTCCCGCAGAATACGGCGGCCTCCTCGTTCTCCGGACAGACGCGGTAGTCAATGATGGCGTTGTCATAGGCGGGGCCGGAGGGGAACTTGCCGTAACAGATGGAGCGCATGCCGTAGGCCTCGTGAAAGGCGCGGGCCACGCTGTAGACATTGATATCCCCTCCAAACAGGAGGGGCAGGAAGTTCAGGTCCATGAAAACGACACCTCAAACCAGGTTTTTTGACCCCGGACCGGAACGCCGGCCAGAGGGGCCAGGCGGGCGGCGGGGTGAGCGGCGCGGAGATAATCGGCCTCCTCCCGGGAGAGCCGCAGCTCCCGGCGGACGCGCTCCCCACCCCGGAAGGCGGCGGAAAGCATGGCCTCGAAGGACAAAACATCCATATAAATTCTCCCCAACTTTTTGTTCTTTCAATACACGGCCGCGCAAATCAGCCCGTGGCCCGTTTGATCTGATAGACGCCCTGAATCTGATTCAGCTTGTTCATGACGCCCGTCAGCTCCTCCCGGTCCCTGACCTCCAGCACCAGGACCACCGCCGCGTGCCCGTCGGGCAGAGAGCGGGCGGACAGGGAGGTCACCTTGACCTTCTGGGTGGAGAGGGCCATGGCCACGTCCAGGGTGAGGCCGTTGCGGTCCTTGGCGGAGAGCTCCAGCGAGGTGCGGTAGACGCCGTCGTGCTCCGCCCAGTCCACGGTGACCCAGCGCCCCTCTTCCTCCGGCTTGCGGCGCTCGGGGGCGACGTTGGGACAGTCGGCCCGGTGGACGGAGACCCCGTACCCCCGGGTGATGAATCCCACCACCGGGTCCCCGGGCACGGGGGTGCAGCATTTGGAGAACTTCACCAGGCAGCCCGCCATCCCCTCCACAATGATGCCGGCGGAGGCCTTTTTGGAGGCACTCTTGGGCAGGTCGGGCCGGGTGACGGCGGGGGTGATGATGGGGTCGGCGCCGGCGCGATCCGCCGCCTGGCGCTCCGCCTGGACACGGCCCTGGCGGACCATCTCGTCCTTGATCCGGTTGACCGATTTCAGGGCGCTCATGCCGCCGTAGCCGATGGCGGCGTACAGCTCGTCCAGGGTGCCGAAGCGGAGCTTTTTGAGGATCTGGGGTAAAACCTCCCCCCCGGTGATGACGGCCATGGTGAGGCCGGCCCGCTTCAGCTCGGATTCAAACATGGCGCGGCCGGTGGCGATGTTCTCCTCCCGCCGCTCCTTTTTAAACCACTGGCGGATTTTGGTCCTGGCCTCGTTGCTCTTGGCAATCTTAGTCCAGTCCCGGCTGGGGCCGTGGGCGTTTTTCGCGGTGAGAATCTCCACGATGTCGCCGCTCTCCAGCTCGTAGTCAAAGGTGACAAGCCGGCCGTTTACCTTGGCGCCCGTCATGTGGTTGCCGACGGCGGAGTGGATGTTATAGGCAAAATCAATGGGGGTGGCGCCGGCGGGCAGGCTCTTTACATCCCCCTTGGGAGTAAAGACGAACACCTCGTCGGCAAACATATCCACCTTCAGGGTCCGGACGAACTCCTCCGCGTCGGTGTCCTGCTGGTTTTCCAGCAGGCGGCGCACCCAGGCAAAGGCATCCTCCGTGCCCACCTTGACGTTGGCCATCCCCTGCTTGTATTTCCAGTGGGCGGCCACGCCGTATTCCGCTGTGTGGTGCATCTCCCAGGTGCGGATCTGCACCTCGAAGGGGATGCCCTCCCGGCCGATAACGGTGGCGTGGAGGGATTGGTACATGTTGGGCTTGGGGGTGCCGATATAGTCCTTGAACCGGCCTAGGACAGGCTTGAACAGATCGTGGATGCAGCCCAGGACGTTGTAGCACTCCGGGATATCGTCCACAATCACCCGGAAGGCGTAAAGGTCGAAAATCTCGTCCAGGGTCTTGTTCTGGGCGTACATCTTCCGGTAGATGGAGTAGATATGCTTGACCCGGCCGTAGACCTCGCCCCGGACGCCCTCCTCCGCCAGACGGTGCTCGATGCGGCGGCGCACGGACATCAAAAACTCCTCATGGGCGGAGGAGCGGCGGACCAGCTCCTCTGATATCTCCTGATAGCCCACCGGGTCCAGGTATTTGAGGGAGAGGTCCTCCAGCTCCCACTTGATCCGCTGCATGCCGAGCCGGTGGGCGATGGGAGCGTAAATCTCCATGGTCTCCAGGGCCTTTTCCTTCTGCTTGCGCTGGCTCTGGTAGTTGATGGTGCGCATGTTGTGGAGGCGGTCGCAGATTTTGATGAGGATGACCCGGATGTCCTTGGCCATGGCCATGAGCATCTTGCGCAGATTCTCCATCTGCTCCTCTTCCTTGGAGGTATACTGCACCCGGGTGAGCTTGGTGACCCCCTCCACCAGCTCCGCCACTGTGCCGCCGAACCGCTTGGCCACCTCCTCATGGGTGGCGCCGGTGTCCTCAATGCAGTCATGGAGCAGCGCGGCGATGACGGAGTCGGTGTCCAGCCCCAGGTCGGCCACAAGCTCACCCACGGCCAGGGGGTGGGTGATAAAGGGGGACCCGTCCTTGCGCAGCTGCTGATGGTGGGCGTCGTCGGCGTAAGTGAACGCGGCAAACAGACGCTCGGTGTCCAGCGTCGGGTTATAGGTCTTTATTTTCTTTTCCAGCGCGTAATAGCGCTCTAAAATCGGGTCCATAGGGGCTCCTCTCAGGCTTCGGCCATGCTGCGCTCCGCGTGCCGGAGCACGCCGCGCAGCTGCCGCATGAGCGTCGACGCCTCCAGGTCCACCTGCCGGTTCTCCCCCGTGAGGGTGACCCGCAGATGGTCGGCGGTCTCCTCCAGCCGGATGAGGCCGCACTCGTGGAAGACATCCAGACACACCAGGGTGCGCATCAGCACGGGGCGCTGACCGCACTCCCGCGCCACGCACTTGGTGAGGTGGCAGCAGGTCCCCTCAAGGGGCTGCTTGGCCGCGTGGACCTGGAGGTAGCGCCAGAGGTTGATAAACTCCTCTCGGCAGGGCAGCAGAGCGCGGGCCTCCTTGGCGGTGAGCTCCTCGCCGGCGCACAGCTTGTCGTACAGGGCCTTTTCCCGCTGGACCCGCGTGAGGGCGGGCCGGGTGTCCACCACACGGAGCTGGACGGTGCGCATACCGCGGTACCCGTTGATTTGGGGATAAAACGCCACGTCCACCCGATCCCCTATCCGCAGACCGCAGGACTCTGAGTTCATAAAAAAGAAAATCGCGTCGAAGGAGGTGTTCCGCCGGCTGAGTTTCAGCTTCAGATGGCGGCCGCCCCCCACGTCGGACATGGCGCACACCGTGGCGGCGGACAGCATCAGCACCGGCCTGGGGTTGCCCGCGCCGTAAGGCTCCAGCTGGGCCAGAGCCTCCACCCCCTCCAGGGTCAACAGAGCGGGGTCCTCCACCTCCGCGTCCACCTCCAGGGTGGAGCACAGGACATCGCCCCCCACATGGAGGCCGACCTGGTGGTCCATACAGGCGGTAAAGGCGGGAATGTTCTCCTCCCGGATGGTGAAGCCGGCGGCCAGGGCGTGACCGCCAAAGCCCTCCAGCAGGTGCGCGCAGCCCTCCAGCGCGGCGAAGAGGTTGAACCCCGCGTAGGACCGGCAGGAGCCTTTGCCCACGCCGTCCTGGAGGCAGATCATAAAGGTGGGGCTGGCGTACTTCTCCGCCAGGCGGGAGGCCACGATGCCCACCACGCCCTGGTGCCACTGGGTGCTGGAGAGCACAATGACGTGCCGGTGGAAGGCGGGGTCCCGCTCCACCAGAGACACACAATTTTCAAAAATTTCCCGCTCGATGCACTGCCGCTCCCGGTTGAGGCCGCACAGCGCCTGGGCCAGTTCCCCCGCCCGGACGGGGTCCTTGGTGAGCAGCAGCTTGGCGGCCACCGAGGCCCGGCATATCCGGCCCGCGGCGTTGAGCCGGGGCGCCAGCATATAGCCGATGGTGGAGGCGCTGATGGCCTTGTTCTCCATACCGGCCTCCCGGAGCAGCGCCCGCAGACCGGGGCGCTTGCTGTTTTGCATGGATTCCAGCCCCATGCGGACAATGGCCCTGTTCTCCCCCAGCAGGCACATAACGTCGGCCACCGTGCCGATGGCGGTGAGGTCGGCGTATTTGTCCAGCACCTCCCCGTGCCGCGCCGGGCCGGCCAGCGCCAGCGCCAGCTTGAGGGCCACTCCCACACCGGCCAGGGCCTTGAAGGGGTAGCCGCAGTCGCTCCGCCGGGGGTCCACCACCGCGCAGGCGGCGGGCAGCGCGTCCTTGCACTCGTGGTGGTCGGTGATAATGACATCCATGCCCAGGCTGCCGGCGTAAAGGGTCTCTTCCACGGCGGTGATGCCGCAGTCCACGGTGATGATGAGAGAGACCCCCTTCTCCCGCAGAAAGGCCACCGCCTCCCGGTTGAGGCCGTACCCCTCCTCCATCCGGTCGGGGATATAGGGGACGACGTCCCCCCCTTCCTCCCGCAGGAACTGGGCGAGCAGGCAGGTGGCGGTGATGCCGTCCACGTCATAGTCGCCATAGACGGCCATCTTCTCCCCCCGGGCCAGGGCGGCCCTAATGCGGGCCGCCGCTTTATCCATGTCCTTCAGCAGCTCAGGCGCGCACAGAAGGGAGGCGTCGGAGGCCAAAAAGTCGCTGGCCTTCTCCAGCGTGTCCAGCCCGCGGGCACAGAGGACAGAGGCCACTAGGGGGTGCACCCCCTGGCCCTCCATGACCCGGGCGGCCGCCGCCGCGGAGGGGGCCTGATTCCAAATCTTATATTTCATTGGTCGCCCTCCTCTCTCAGCCGGCGCGGATATGCGGACAAATTTAGTATTTTATTATAACAAATTTCTGCCCTTGTGACAAGGGTTTGCGGAGAATTTGTCAAATCCCTCCCTATTTTGACCCGCTTGAGGAGGCGTAATAATCCGAGAGCAGTATTTTCCGGGAAATCTCAAATGTTTCGGCCATTTTGGCGGCCTGCCGGGAGGCGTAGTCCTGATCGGGGCAGTCCCCGTTTTTGCTGTACCATGCGCCGTCATACCAGGTGCCGTCGGAGAAAAAGACGCAGCGCGCCTCCGGGGAGAACAGGTCTATGCCCGCATACCACGCCTCCGCGGCATCCAGCCCGAACAGGTTGACCAGGGTGGGCAGCAGGTCGGCGCTGGAGCTCACCTCCTCCACCTTCCGGGGCGTCAGGTCCGCGGCGTAGAGGAAAAGCGGCGTGCGCTGGAGCAGGTTCATGTCGTAGACGTCCTTATACTGCATGACCAGAGCGTCGTTCATGACGTAGTAGTTGTAGTGGTCCGCGTAGAAGACCACCACCGTGTTCTCCAGCAGGCCGTCGGCCTCCAGCCGGTCAAAGAGGGCCCCCACGAACAGGTCGGTCTCCCGGGCGTGGGCCATGGCGTGGAGAAACACGTCGTCGGTGCCGGGGTAGAGGGCCTTCATTTCCTCATAGTGGACCGAGGAGGACGCCGCGTCGGTATAGGGCCCATGGCCGGAATAGGTGATGACAAAGCTGAAAAAGGGCGACGCGCCGGTCATGAGGTCATATCCCTCCATCAGCTGGCTGTCCGCGGTAAAGTCGGCCATGCCCAGGTCGGCGCCGCTGTGGTATGTATAGCCCCAGTTGGCGTGTATGTCGCCCCGGTTGTACACCGAGCCCGGGCTGCCGTGGAAGGAGCGCGCCGTATACCCCGCCGCCTGAAACAGGTGGGCCAGAGAATAGGGCATCTCGGCCTGGGCGTACGCGTCCACCGGCACGCCGGAGCGGGGCGGAATGAGGCCGGTGTTCACGATGAACTCGGTGTTAAAGGTGCCCGCCGTGATGTACGCCGGTGTGTAGTGCGCGGTAAAATCCAGGGCGTTCTCCCGGATGTTGTAGAGACTGGGCATGGTCTGCTCGTTGAGCATCCAGGTGTCGATGGCCTCCAGCTGAATGAGCAGGAGGTTGCGGCCGGCGAGGGCGCCGGTCATCTCGTTGCCCCCGGCGGCGGGCAGGGCGCCAAACACCGTGGCGGCCAGCTCCTCCCGCAGGCCGTCGGGCTGCTCCCCAAAGGGGTTCACCGTCCGCCACAGGTCCCGGAAGGTGTACTGGTACAGGCCCGCCTTACAGAGGCTCTTCTTGGTGTCCATAAAATTGGCGTAGGCGCTGCCGCCCCCGTCCCAGACCACCACGTCGTAGTCCTTCATCAGGGTCTGGTGGAGGGGGAGGACGCAGAGAATCCCCACAACCGCGCCCGCCCCGGCGGCCACGAGCCGCTGGGGGAGGGGCCTGGCCTGTCCCCCTTTAGGGGACAGAAGCGCGGCCGCCGCCATGGTGAGCAGGGCCAGCAGCACCAGGAGGAGGGTCCGCTTGGGGATCTGAATATAGGACAGGTCGGCAAACGCCGCCCCGTCCCCGGCAAAGCCCAGATCGGAGAAGGCGAAAAACCGGTTGAAAAGGTTGAGCAGCGTGCCGTGGGCCAGGGTGAGCACGCCGAACAACAGGATGGTGGCAATCAGGTAGACCTTGCGGGCCCGTCCGGGCAGGAGGACGGCCACCGCGGTCAGAATCAGGCTCCAGCCCACGCCGAACAGCACGGGGGCGGGGTCCCGCAGGGGGACGCCGCCATACGCGTGGTAGATGAGCTGGAACCCCAGGGCAAGTCCCACATAAGACGCAAGGCACAGGAGAAGCCAGGCCTGCCGCAGCCCGGTCCCCTGTGCCGCGCGGGGACGCTGTTTGAATCGGCTCAATACGCGATCCGCTCCGCGATATAGTCTTTGAGTTGTTCGATGGGGATACGCACCTGCTCCATGGTATCCCGCACCCGCACCGTGACACGGTGGTCGGCCTCGGTCTTGTCGTCGCCCACGGTCTGAAAGTCCACGGTGACACAGAAGGGGGTGCCAATCTCGTCCTGCCGGCGGTAGCGCTTTCCGATGGAGCCGGCGTCGTCATAATCCGCCATAAAATGCCCGGAGAGCGCCGTCTGAATCTCCCGGGCCTTGTCGCCCAGCTTTTTAGACAGGGGCAGAACGGCGCACTTGAAGGGGGCCAGGGCCGGGTGGAGGCGGAGCACGGTGCGCACATCGTTTTTCTCCGGGTCCACCACCTCCTCGTCATAGGCGTCCACCAGGAAGGCCAGGGTGACCCGGTCGGCGCCCAGAGAGGGCTCTATCACATAGGGAATGTAGTGCTCGTTCTTTTCCTGGTCGTAGTAGGTCATGTCCTTGCCGCTGGCGGTCTGGTGGGCGGTAAGGTCAAAGTTGGTGCGGCTGGCCACGCCCCACAGCTCGCCCCAGCCGAAGGGGAAGACAAACTCGAAGTCTGTGGTGGCGTTGGAGTAGTGGGAGAGCTCCTCGGGGTCGTGGTCCCTCAGGCGCAGGTTCTCCTCCTTGAGGCCCAGGCCCAGCAGCCACTGGAAGCAGTAGTCCTTCCAGTACTGGAACCACTCCAGCTCGGTGCCCGGCTGACAGAAAAACTCCAGCTCCATCTGCTCGAACTCCCGGGTGCGGAAGATAAAGTTGCCCGGGGTGATCTCATTGCGGAAGGACTTTCCAATCTGACAGACGCCGAAGGGCAGCTTCCTTCTCGTGGTGCGCTGGACGGCGGGGAAATTCACAAAAATACCCTGGGCGGTCTCGGGGCGCAGGTATACGGTGTTTCTGGCGTCCTCGGTGACCCCCTGGAAGGTCTTGAACATCAGGTTGAACTGGCGGATGTCGGTCCAGTTGTGCTTGCCGCAGGTGGGGCAGGCAATCTGGTGCTCCTCCACAAAGGCCTTCATCTCCTCCTGGGAGAAGGCGTCCACCGGCTTGGGCAGGACAACGCCGCTGGCCTGGGCCCATTCTTCAATGGTTTTATCAGCCCGAAAGCGCTCTTTGCACTCCTTGCAGTCCATCAGGGGGTCGGAGAACCCGCCCACGTGGCCGGAGGCCACCCAGGTCTGCGGGTTCATCAGAATGGCCGCGTCCAGGCCGACGTTGTAGGGGCTTTCCTGGACAAACTTCTTCCACCAGGCCCGCTTGATGTTGTTCTTGAGCTCCACGCCCAGGGGGCCGTAATCCCAGCTGTTGGCCAGGCCGCCGTAAATCTCACTGCCGGGAAACACGAAGCCGCGGCCCTTGCACAGGGCGACAATCTTTTCCATGGTCTTCTCTCTGTTGGTAAGCATAGGGGGTTCCGTCCTTTCGCGCCATATGGCTTATGGCGTCAGATTTTGAGGTAATAATACCATTATATGCGGAAACCCCGTGATGTCAACCTCCCATTGTATCCCTGCCGCCGGAAGCGGCGGAGTCAGCTCAGGAACATATTCACATCCTCCACGGTGAGGCCGGTCTGGAGGGCCAGGTTGATGCCGTAGCCGATGACCTTGGCCAGATCGGCGACCTGGCTGTCGATCTCCCGGGGGGTGACCATGAGCCCCTCGGTCACGCCGGCCAGGGCCTCAGGCTCCAGCTCGCTCTGGCCGGCCTCCGCCAGGATGTCGGCGCACAGCGTGCCCGCGTCCACCACGGTGGGCACCCCCACCGCCACCACGGGAACACCCAGCGTCTCCCGGTTGAGCGCGGCCCGGGCGTTGCCCACGCCGGAGCCGGGGACGATGCCGGTGTCGGCCAGCTGGATGGTGCGGCAAACCCGGCTCAGGCTTCGGGAGGCCAGGGCGTCCACGGCGATGACGCAGGCGGGCTGAATCCTCCCGCTCACCGCCCGGACCAGCTCACCGCTCTCCACCCCCGTGGCGCCCAGCACCCCGGCGGCCAGGACGGCCACCGGCCGGAAGAGGCCGAACTGCTCCGGCATCCGCTCCACCAGGTGCCGGGTGACCATGGTGTGCTCGGCGGCCTTGGGGCCGATGGCGTCGGGCGTGATGGCCCGGTTTCCGAGGCCCACCACCAGCGCGGGGGCCCCCGCGGGCAGCGCCAGCAGGGTCAGCAGCTCTCCCGCCAGGGCGCTCACCGCCCGGGAAAACGCGCCCTCCTCCCGCCGGGCCAGCCCGTCCAGCGTGATGGTGATATAGTTGCCCACCGGCTTGCCCAGGGCCTCGGCGCCCGTCTGGTCCAAAATACGCACGGTGGTGACGGGAAACCCCTCCCGCTCACTGTCCGACGCCTCCACGCCGCTCAGTCTGGTCTGCACCCTGGCGCTCTGCTCCCAAATCTCTTTGGCCTCCGCCGCCAGGTCTGTTCTGCGTTTTAACATGGTGTTCTCCTCTCTTCCCGGCATCGCCGCATCAAAAGATGCAATGCCCGGCGCGATTTCTTCCCCCTATTTTTTGCGATGCGCGCTCCAGTATACAAAAAAATTGAAAAAGGCGAAAAAACAGTTGCATTTTCCCCGCCCAGGTGCTAAAATATAAATCTGCACGAGGGATTGTGCGCATTCATCATCGGGGGAGGTGTTTGGTTTGCCGAACATTAAATCTGCCAAAAAGCGCGTTCTGATCAACAAGGGCAAGGCCATGGAGAACAAGGCCGCCAAGTCCGCGCTTAAAACCCAGTTCAAAAAGTTTGACGCCGCGGTGGCTGAAGGCAACCGCAGCGAGGCCGATAGTGCGTACAGGGCTGCGGTGAAGTCCGTTGACAGAGCGGCTGCCCGTGGTCTTCTGCACAGGAATGCTGCCGCCCGCAAAAAAAGCGGCATGACTCTGAAGCTGAACAAGCTGGGGGATTAAGGTCCTTTCTGAAGAAACCGTCTGCTCCGGCAGGCGGTTTCTTATACCACGGCTGAAAAAGGAGGGCGTTGCTTATGGGTTTCCGGGAGCTGTCCTGGCGCGACCGCGGCCGCCTCTGGCTGAGGATGCTCATCCGGACCGCGCTGACTGCGGCTGTGCTGCTGCTGCTCTTTCTGGCCGGTCCCCCCCTGCTCTCCCTGTTTATGCCCTTTGTGCTGGCCCTGCTCTTTGCCTGGCTTCTGAACCCCATCATCCGTTTTTTGCAGAAGCGGGTGGGGGGCAGCCGCAAGGTGTTCTCCTTTGTGCTGGTCCTGTTCATTTTGGGCGGTGTGGGCGCCGTGCTCTTCGCCCTGGGGTACAGCATCGTGACCGAGCTGGTCCACCTGGCCAACAACTGGGGGGCCATTTGGGTCGAGCTGGAGCAGGTGGGCATCCAGTTCATGGGGCTGTTCAACGTGGTGCTGGAGCACATGCCCGGCGCCATCAGCGCCTGGATTCTGAGCCTGGCCGACCGCTTTCTGGACTGGCTCCAGACCGGACTGCCCGGCCTTCTGAGCCAGATCGCCTCCCAGGCCGGGAACGTGGCCATGGGGGTGCCCTCCTTTACGGTGGCTCTGGTGGTGTTTGTGGTGGGCGCCTATTTCATCAGCGCCGACTACCCCTACCTGCGGTGCATGACCGCCGAGTGTATGTCCCCCCAGATCCGGAGCTTCTTGAGCCGGGTCCGGCGGACGGCGGGGAGCGCGTTTGGCGGCTATGTGCGCGCCCAGCTCATCCTGTCGGCGGGGGTCTTTGTAATTCTGCTGGCCGGATTTCTCGTCACCCGGCAGCCTTACGCCGTGCTGCTGGCCCTGCTGCTTTCGGTGCTGGACTTTATCCCCATCGTGGGCGCGGGCACGGTGATGGTGCCCTGGGCCGCGGTGGCCCTCTTCACCCGGGACTACCGCTGGGCCGCCGTCCTGCTCATCACCTGGGGCGTCACCGCCCTCTTCCGCCGGGTGGGGGAGCCCAAGGTGCTGGGCAGCCAGACCGGACTCTCCCCCATTCTCTCCCTGGTGAGCATCTATGTGGGCATGCGGCTGGCCGGTGTGCTGGGCATGGTGCTGGGCCCCATCCTCTGCCTGGTGGTCATCAATGTCTGCAGAAGCGGCGTCTTTGACGGCCTTATGGCCGACCTGCGCCTGGCCGCCCGGGACACCGCCGCCCTCCTCCACAACCGGACCTTGTTCGACGACGGGCCGGAAGAGCC
>CAYPZF010000003.1:0-18220 GCA_964415275.1 uncultured Oscillospiraceae bacterium
GGAGCAGATCAAAGAGGCGATCAGGGAGTTTAAGCAGCTTCATTCCTACCGCTAAGGAGGTGGGTTCATGCCTTCGATGAAGGGCATCAAACAGAGAATTAACAACGTGAGCTCCACCCGGCAGATTATCCGTGCCATGGATATGGTCGCGGGGACCAAGCTGCACAAGGCGCGGGCGCGGCTGGACGGCATTCGCCCCCTCTATCACGAGATGCAGGAACGGATTGCGGCGCTCTCCCACTGTGAAGAGGCGGCGTCGCATTTGTTTGCGGCCCGGCGGCCGATTAAGCATACCGCGTATGTCGTAATCACCAGCAACAAGGGGCTTTGCGGCGGCTATAACAACAATGTCTCGGAGCTGGCGCTTGCGCATATGGAGCAAGCCGGCGGTGAAAAGGTCATCGCGGTGGGCGCCAAGGGCGCCGAATACTTCCGGCGGGCGCATAAAAACATCCTCTACCGGATTACCGACATCCCCGAGGTACAAGTTTACGAAACCGCCGCACGGCTGGGTGAGCTGGCCGCCTCCCTCTATCTTTCGGGTGAGGCCGACGAGGTCTACGTGGCGTACACCCACTTCGAATCGACGCTGAGTCACCAGCCCCGGCTGGAGCGGGTCCTGCCCCTGCCGGTCGGGACGGGCGGCGCCCTCCGGAGGGCAAAGATGAAATATGAGCCCGATGTGCATACCTTTATTGACCACATCACCCCCATGTATCTGCACACCTGTTTCTTTGCCGCGTCGTCCGAGGCGTTGGCGTGTGAGTACGCCGCCCGGATGGTGGCCATGGATTCGGCCGGCAAAAACGCCACCGAGGTGCTCGATGACCTCAGGCGCATGTACAACCGCAAGCGCCAGGCCGCCATTACCCAGGAGCTGAGTGAAATTGTCGGCGGCGCAAACATACTGGATCAAGGTGGGATATGATGAAACATGAAGGCAAAATCATACAGATTACGGGCTCGGTGCTCGACATCCGGTTTGAGGACCAACTGCCCGCGCTATACAATGCCGTAGAGGTGCAGCACGGCGAGGAAACCGTTGTGCTGGAGGTCATGCAGCACATGGGCAACGACACGGTCCGGTGCATCTCCATGAGCCCGACCGACGGACTCAGGCGGGGCATGACGGCGGTTGACACCGGCGCGCCCATCAGGGTACCGGTGGGGAAAAGTGTTCTGGGCCGCATGGTGAACCTCCTGGGAAAGGCGATCGACAACAAGCCCGACCCCGAGGCCGCGGAGCGCTGGCCCATCCACCGTGACCCGCCCAGCCTTGCCGATCAGATCGCGAGCCCCGAGATGCTGGAGACCGGCATTAAGGCAATCGACCTGCTCTGCCCCTATTCCAAGGGGGGGAAGGTCGGCCTGTTCGGCGGCGCGGGTGTGGGCAAGACAGTGCTGATTATGGAGCTGATCAACAGCATCGCCATCGAGCACGGCGGGTACTCGGTATTTGTCGGCGTCGGTGAGCGCACCCGTGAGGGCAACGACCTCTATTACGATATGATTAAGTCGGGGGTCATCGACAAGGCGGCCCTGGTCTTTGGGCAGATGAACGAGCCCCCCGGGGTCAGGATGCGTGTCGGACTCACCGGGCTGACCATGGCCGAATACTTTCGAGATGAGATGCGGCAGGATGTGCTGCTGTTCATCGACAATATCTTCCGCTTTGTACAGGCGGGCTCGGAGATTTCCGCCCTGCTGGGCCGGGTGCCCAGCGCCGTGGGCTATCAGCCCACCCTGGCCAACGAAATCGGGAGCCTGCAGGAGCGCATTACCTCTACCAGGGCGGGCTCCATCACCTCGGTGCAGGCAATCTATGTCCCCGCCGACGATTTTACCGATCCGGCAACCGCCACCACCTTTGCCCATCTGGACGCGGTGACGGTCCTGTCCCGGACCATCGTAGAGCAGGGAATCTACCCGGCCGTCGACCCCCTGGAGTCCACCTCGCGCATCCTGGACCAGAGCATTGTGGGCGCCGAGCATTACCGGGTGGCCCGGGCGGTCCAGGGGCTTTTGCAGCGCTATAAGGATTTGCAGGACATTGTCGCCATTCTGGGTGTGGATGAGCTCTCGGAGAGCGACCGGTTGACCGTCAACCGGGCCAGGAAGGTGCAGCGCTTCCTTTCACAGCCCTTCCATGTCGCCGAAAAATACACCTCCTTCCCGGGCAGGTATGTCCCGGTGAGTGAGACTGTGCGGGGCTTTAAGGAGATTGTCGACGGAGTGCACGACAATGTCCCTGAGGGCCTGTTTTTAAACGCGGGCACCATCGACGAGGTGACCGCCCGGTTCAAGCATGCCAATGAGTGAGGCGAGGGACAGCGGCACGGTCCATCTGCAGATCATCACACCCCGCGGGGTAAAATTTGACCGCCGGGCAAGAATGGTCATTTTCCGCTGCATTGACGGCAATATGGGCGTCTTGCCCCGGCATGAGACGATGTCGGTGGTGATGGGCGACGGAATCCTGCGCATCATCGCAGAGCAGGGCGCGCCGGAGGAGCGGATTGCCGTGTTCGGCGGCGTCGCCACGGTGGAGGATAACACCATCAAGCTGCTGACCAGCATTGCCCAGCGGCCCGAGGAAATCGACCTCCCCCGCGCCGAGCGCGACAAGGAGGAGATGGAGCAGTTCCTGCTGGGGAAAGAAGAGCGGGACGACGACGTCGAGATGCAGGGCTGCCAGCTGCTGCTGCGCCGCGCGCTGGTGCGCATCGAGGTCAGCGCATATATGGAGGACGAAGAGGAATGAACCCCGTGTTTTTCACGCGTAAAGAGACCGCCGGCATATGCCGGCGGTCTCTTTACGCGCAGGTCGCGCCCTCAGGGGCGCCAAATCAGCTTCCTGGGCCCGGGGGCTCTGCCTCCTGGGCCTTGCGCCGGTTTAAGATGAGGTTGATTTTCTTCCTTCGGATCAGATAGACGGTCACCAGAATGAGAGGGATGACGAGTATAACGGGCAGTATAAACAGCGGAAAGACCTGGTCCGAGCGCAGCAGCTCGATGGTGCTGGACTTGTCCAGCCACGGCACGAGGCATATGATGAACGACACGGTTGAGATGGGAATTATAAAGGATTTGTACGATTTTGTCCGGAAGATGCCCGAGAGGATATGGCCGGCCATATAGTTGTACATCGTCAGCTTTAGCAGCGCGCAAGGGAACCAGGCCATGAGGTTGACGGCCTGCATCCTCTCCAGAAAGTCGAGGACCTCAATTTGCCTGGTAAACGTGAAATAAGGGTTCCAGGCCTGCTTGGCGTACTCCACCCCCAGCACCGTGACCGTTGGGATCAGAATCAGAAAGAAGCTGGCCCCGAAGATCAGCAGGGTGGTTGCGTAGCTCTTGTTGATGCTGCTCTTCTGCATCAGATAATAGGAGAACACCCAGAAAATCAAAACCTCGGAATACCTGACCGACGTCAAAAAGGCGCCCAGATTGAGCTCCAGAAACGTCGAATCCGCCAGCACAGGCTGAAAGACGGAAAAGTCCATTTCGGGTATGCTGAATATGAAAAACAGCACGACGGACAATATGGCGAAGGGGACGATATAGGTGGAGAGCCTGCCGATGGTGCCCACCCCCTTGAGCACCGCGATTGACACCGGAACCACCATAAAAACCAACAGCACCCAGGTCGGCGTGTCCGGGAAGATATAGAGGGTAATGAACATCATCGTAATCATCATACAGGCAATATAGCAGTATACGCAAAACAGCGCCACAACCGCCAGCGCGGCCTTCCCAAAGACCTTACCCAGCGTAAGCTCAACCATGTCGGTGATGGTCATCCCGCGGAATTTATTCATGAACGCCAGCAGCGGCAGATCGAGCACCGCGATATACACAAGGGTGAGCAAAAGCACAATCCAAACGTCCTGATTGGCCGGAGGCGTGGTGAGAATGGGCATGAACGTATACGGAAACACCAGGGCGCTTCCCACCGACATCAAAACCAGCTGAACCGCCGTAATAACGCGTCTGTTCTCTGCCATCGGTCAGCCCCCCATCGCCAGTGGTTTTTTGATCTGTCCGGTCCGGACAACGGATGATTCGACGGCAACCTCGATGCGCGCGCTGGAAAAATGGTCGTCCCAGTTCTCCCGGAGCTCAGGCCAGCGCTCCGGGTACTGGATGTGCATCTGCCGCCCGAAGCCGAAGATATCGCTTTGAAATTCTGTTTGCGCCCTTCGAATGGCCGCCTCCACTTCAGAGCGCAGCAGGGCGTTGAACCGTGCTTCGATCACTTTGAGCGGCTCCGCTCTGCTGATGTCCAGATCTCCGCTCTCTCCGGCTATGCGCAGAGTCGTTTTGATGTTCACCTGGAACGAGATTTGGTCATCCTCTAAAGAGGCCTTGATGTCGGCCTTTGAGCCGGCAATCTTTATGGTCGTCTGCCCCTCCCCGGAGGGGATGGAGACAAAGGACGCCTCCACCGTATTGACAATGAGATTGTAAGCCCTTGCCTCGTCGCCGTTCATATAGCCCACCAGGCGGCTGTCCTTAAACGCCGCCAGGCCCTCGTATAGGATAATCCTCGGGGCATCCCCGCCCTCTCCCTCACCGGAGCCCGAGGCTTCCTGAGAGTCCTCGCCGCCGGTGTTCTCGGTGGTTTTGCTCTTCTCCTCGACAAGCTCCGCCACCCCCATCACAGGCTGCTTGCCCTGCATATAATAATCCTTGATAAAGTCGAGCGTCGTGACAGACACGGACTTTGAGGTTTGGTACATCTGCTGTTTTACAAGGCCTGTGAAGTAATCGCCCACCATGTCGGAGAGGCCGACGACACTGAAATGGATGTCCTCGGGCGTCTCGTCCTTGATGACAATCATGAGCGGTGTCTCGTCCATCAGCCGGTCCCTGGTGAGCACCTCCAGGAGGGGCAGCATCTCCTCACGGGCAAAGCGCTCCGTAAAAAAGCGCACTTTGCTGTGTCCGCTGAACACGGTCTTTTCCAAGCTGCGCGAGACGTTATTGATCGCCTCCCGCGTGGAAGGCCCCTCTCCGCAGGCCGTGCTGTATGGGTTTTTTTCATTCCCGTTGGAGCCTCCGCTGCCGTTTGCGGAGACCGGGTTCATAACCTCAAGCACCACGCGGTACTGCCCGTTTTCCAGTCTATCGTAGAGTATGCTGTTTACACTGGCCAGGTTTTTGGGCTCTTCCCGGTCCCAGCACCCGGCGGGCAGCAGCGTCAGCAGCGCCAGCAGGAGCGCAAAAAGCCCCTTTTTTAATGTTGCCTTCCTCATTGCTCAGCCCTGCTTTCGAACGTTGTCCTTGGTGACAGATGTCATTCTGTATTTCAGTGACTGGAGGGGGAACCGTATAAAAGAGTCCTTGAGCTCCTCCTTGGAAAACGAAGAGAGGATGGGTATGCCAAAGGTATGGGTAGAAATCAGATGCGTCATCATGATAAAAACACCCGTGCTGATGCCGATGAGCCCCATGACGGTGCCCAGGAACCAGAAAAACAGCCGATACACCACCATAAACTCAAGGAGGTTGGGCGTCATAAAGCCCGTCACGGCGGTCAGGGCGACGACAATGACCATCGGCTCACTGATGATTCTGGCACTCACCGCCGCCTCACCGATGATGAGAGAGCCCACGATGGTAATCGCGGAGCCCACGGCCTTGGGCATCCGGCTTCCGGCCTCGCGGATCAGCTCGAACATCGCCATAAGCAGCAGCACCTCCGCCGCAATGGGCATCGGCGTCTTCTCGGATGCGCTGATGATGCTGGTCAGAAACACCGAGGGCACCATCTCGGAATGAAAGGTGATGATTGCCACCACCAGCCCGGGAAACAAAACGGTGGTGAACAACGCTACCGCCCGGAGCAGCCGCACAATCGAGGCGTAGACAGTCCGGTTGTAGTAGTCCTCGGCGCTATGGAGGTTTTCTATGAACAGCTCAGGGATGGTCAGGGCGTGGGGTGTGCCGTCGCACAGCAGGACAACCCTGCCCTCCAGCACCTTCTGGGCCGCCACGTCCGGCTTCTGGGTCACCCCGATGCCGGACACGGGGGAAAAGGTGTTCTCGCAAATATACTGCTCAATCTGCCCGGTCTCCAGTATCTCGTCCGTGTCAATCCTGGACAGGCGGCGCTTTAATTCCGCAAGCACATCCTGGTTGACGATGCCGTCGACGTAGACAAGCGCCACCGCGGTTTTTGTCTGCGTGCCCAGCGTCGTGCCCTCCACAATGAGCTTGGGCGTTTTGACTTTTCTCCGGACCAAAGCCGTGTTTGTCCGGATGTTTTCTGTAAAGCCCTCCTTGGGGCCCCGGATAACGGACTCGGCCTCCGGCTCCGCGACCGTGCGCCGCTCCCAGCCTTTGAATTCAACCAGATATACTTTGCCGGATTTCCCGTAGAACAGCGCCGCGTTGCCGCAAAGGACATCCTCAACAAACACGGACATGTCGTCGGTTTCCTTGAATACCGACCTGAGGGCCAGAGGGACGTTCCCGTCAAATTCGGGGCCCTTGATGGGCCTGATGATATCCCGGTCAATCAGGTCTTTGTTGATCAGTCCGTCGATGAACACAATCATGGCAGTGTCCTTCGGCGTGTCAAAGGTCTGGATGACCAGGTCCGAGCTGTTGCTAAAGATGCTTTTGACCAACTTCTCGCAATCCGGGATGCGCGGCGGAACGGCTTGCTTGTCTGTGTTGCCGCTGCGTTCATTCTCTTGGGGCTCCTTTGCTCTTCTGAGCCGAAACATACCTATCCCCCCTATACTTGTGAATCAGACGCGTTTGTGTGATATCCAAACACCTTCCGCCTAACCGTTCACCCTGTCCGCCGGGCGGACGGCGGGCAGGGCATGAAGGCGCCGCCGAAAAACCCGGCAACCAAGCCAGTTGCCGGGTTTAAACGGGGCTTCTATGGCACGCGCCCTATGCGAGGACGCGGTCCCAAAAGCGATGGAGGGCAATCCCCTGTATAAACTGTTGTATAAAGTCGTTGTTCTCCGCCTGACCCAGAAAGACCCCCGCCCCATGCTCCATCTTCTCGGCTTCAATCCATGTCTTTCCCTCATTCGTCCCCGCGATGGGCTTATAATGCATGAACGCCTCCTTTAAACACGTGCAGGCCTCCAGTGCAAAGTGGGGGCTCGCGTTTTTGCCCCCGTCCACATAAACCGCGTCGAACACAACCGAAGAATCGGTGAGGAAGGACTTCGTCGCCTCCAGCTGGCTGCCGTCAGCCCCTGTTATCATGCCCAGCTTGTCGCTCAGGATGGCCGCCTGGACGCCCTCCGCCTGCAGGGCTTTGATCACCGCATCGACCTGCTTAAAGTCGAACCCCTCGGCAATCAGGACCGCCGCCTTCCTTGTGCGGGCTGTTTTGGTGGTGTTCTCCTGGCTGAGGGCGGGGGATGCCTTTGTCACCGCCGAGCCGCCTGTGGCGGGGGCTGTGGCCCCGATGTTCGCCGCAATGGCCTTTGCCAGCTCCAGGTTCACATTGGCGAACATATCAACCACTCTTTGCTTCACACATTTGTCCTTTACCTTGCCCACCTCAAAGGAAAAACCGCCGATGATATGCTGCCGCTCGGCCTGGCTCATGCTGTTCCAGAACAGGGCCGCCTGGGAGAAGTGGTCGTTAAAGCTGTCGCTCCTGGCCCGAACCTTGCATCCCTCCACCTTTTCCTGGTGGTGGACATAGCCTCCCTCCTGCTCACCCACGGGATAGGGAGCGTTGTTGGCCAGCGCGTTGCGGTGATACGCAACCTGCCCCACGTTGATGGTCTGGCGCCCATAACCGTCCCGCTGGTTGTTGTGAAAGGGACAGACCGGGCGGTTGATGGGGAGCTCATGAAAGTTCGGCCCGCCAAGACGGATGAGCTGGGTGTCCAGGTACGAGAACAGACGCCCCTGCAAAAGCGGGTCATTTGAGAAGTCGATGCCCGGCACCAGGTTGCCCGGATGAAAGGCCACCTGCTCCGTCTCCGCGAAAAAGTTGTCCACGTTGCGGTTCAAGGTCATCTTCCCGATGATGCGGACGGGCACGTCCTCTTCCGGCCAGAGCTTGGTGGGGTCTAGGATATCAAAATCAAAGGTGAACTCATCCTTCTCCTCAAGGATCTGCACCCCCAGCTCAAACTCCGGGTAGTTGCCCATCTCGATGTTTTCCCATAGGTCACGGCGGTTATAGTCAGGGTCCTTCCCGCCGATCTTTTCAGCTTCGTCAAATACGAGTGAGTGCACACCCAGGAGCGGCTTCCAGTGAAACTTCACGAAATGCCCCTTGCCCTCCTCATTGATAAAGCGGAACGTGTTGACTCCGAAGCCCTCCATCATGCGGAAGCTTCTCGGCAGCGCGCGGTCGCTCATGGCCCACATGACCATGTGCGCCGACTCCTGATTCTGGGAGACCCAATCCCAGAATGTGTCGTGGGCCGCCGTCGCCTGCGGCATCTCATTGTTGGGCTCGGGTTTGTTGGCGTGTACAAAATCCGGAAACTTGATGGCGTCCTGCATGAAGAAGACCGGCATGTTATTGCCCACCAGGTCCCAGTTGCCTTCCTCCGTGTAGAACTTTGTCGCAAATCCGCGGACGTCCCGGGCGGTGTCTTTGGAGCCCCGGGAACCGATTACCGTTGAGAAACGAACAAAGACCGGGGTTTTTACATTCGGGTCCTGCAAAAACTTGGCCTTTGTATAAGGCTTCATGGACTCATAAACCTGAAAAAAACCGTGCGCTCCGGACCCGCGCGCATGGACCGCCCGCTCGGGAATCCGCTCATGGTCAAAGTGCGTAATCTTTTCCCTGAAATGGAAGTCCTCCATCAGCGTGGGGCCCCGCGCGCCCGCCTTTAAGCTGACCTCGTCCTCCGAGAGCTTGAGCCCTTGGTTCGTCGTCAGCACCTTGTCCTGGTTGTCTCTGCTGCGAAACGCTTCTAATTGCTTGTCTTTGCTGGTCTCATCGAAGCACGTTTGTTCATTGATCATATGCGCCTTTACCCTCCTTGTCATGGTAAGTCCATTTATTCCCTGCCCTGCTTGTCATGTGTATTATGGGAGTATTTTAATGAAAATATGTCCTTATTTTATATTTTTAGCACAAAGCGCCCCGGAGCGGCCTGTTAATAGGCCGCTCCGGGGCGCTCTATGTTGATGTTCCGCTCCCGCCCGCGCGTACGGAGCGCAGGCAAGGCACTTCGCTTCCGCTTTTTGTGGGCTGGCCGCCCTCCCCCGCGCTAGAGGTCGTAATACATCTCAAACTCCACGGGCTGCGGGAGCTGATGATACCGCGCGGCATCCCGCCGCCTCTTTTCAATCCATATCTCAATCAGCTTCTGGGGGAATACGCCGCCCGCGGTCAGGAACGCGTGGTCCGCTTCCAGCGCGTCCAGCGCCTCGTCCAGCGAACGGGGCAGCTGCTTAATGCGTTTTTGCTCCTCAGCGGAGAGATGGAACAGGTTATAGTCATAGGGGCCGTACCCTTCCCTGCTCGGGTCAATCTTTTTCTGTATGCCGTCCAGGCCCGCCATCAGGATGGCTGAAAAGGCGTAGTACGGGTTGCAGGTGCCGTCCGGGCTCCGGAGCTCAAAGCGTTTTGTGTCCGGCTTTTTGGCGTACGCCGGAATGCGGACCACGCTGCTGCGGTTGGAGGTCGCGTAGCCAATGGTAACCGGCGCCTCGTACCCCGGGATAAGCCGCTTATAAGAGTTTGTGCTGGGGTTGGTAAACGCGCACAGGGCCCTTGCGTGGGTCAGCAGCCCGCCAATGAAGTAAAGCGCCGTGTCACTGAGCTGTGAATAACCGTTTTCATCATAAAAAAGAGGCTTTCCCTTTTGAAACAGGTGCATATGGACGTGCATGCCGCTGCCCGCTTCACCATAAATGGGCTTTGGCATAAAGGTCGCTGTTTTATTCTCCGCGATGGCGGCGTTCTTGATTAAGTATTTGGTCAGCATGGTCTTGTCGGCCATTTCCAGCATCGGTCCCCGCTCCACCTCGATTTCCAGCTGCCCCGGGCCGCCGACCTCATGGTGGTGGTATTTGACGAGAATCCCCTGCTGCTCCATCAGCATGGTGACACGGGAACGAAAGCCGCTGAGCGTATCCAGCGGCGGCGCCATGTGGTAGCCGCCCTTCATCGGAATCTTATAGCCCAGGTTTGCCCCGCCGAGGCCGGAATTCCACGCCGCCTGGCTGGTGTCAACCCGGTATTGTGACGTGTTGGGCTGCACGGTATAGCTTATCTGGTCAAAGACAAAGAACTCAAATTCCGGCCCGATGCGCATCTCATCCGCAATGCCAAGCTCCCTCATATACGCTTCGGCGTGCAGCGCGACATTGCGGGGGTCCTGATCAAATCTGCGGTTTTTTGGCAGGTCAATGACAAACACATCGCCAATCATCGCCAGGGTGGGGACCTCGGCAAAGGGGTCGACATAGGCGCTTTTCAAATCCGGCACAAACACCATATCGCTTTTTTCCACCGGGGCAAAGCCATAATTTGAGCCGTCAAAGCCCACTCCGCTCTCCAGTGTATCTTCCGTGAATCGGCCGATGGGCATGGTGAGGTGGCGCCAGCGTCCGTCAAGATCGATCATCATAAAATCGACCATGCTGATCCCCTGATCCGCGCAGAATTCTTTTGCCTTTTCCAAACTATCAAACATGTTTTCCCTTCCCTTCATTTGCCGCGGTCTGCAACACTGGTTGGAGCTTTGATTCCCATGCCCGCCGTTCCATGCTCACATCGTTCTGCCTGCGTGTCAAGCGGCAAGGCGCCGGGGCGGGCGTTCCTTTAGTATAGCACCGCCGCCGCGATGTTGCAACATGAGAGTATACACATTTTACGCCCATGAGGGACAGATCATGTGCAATTTTACCGCGAAAACCATTGAAACAGGTTTTTATAATAGGCATGGGGATAGTGGTCCCAGCAGGAGAAAACACCCGCTATTCTGGGCGGTCCGATGTGGAGGCCGGCCCCTACATGGCGGTACCCCATACATAAAAAGGGAATCTTGGTGACGATGTCGTTGCCGTTTTCAACGCGGAGGGTTTTAAACACCCTCTTATTGTAGGACGTTTGAAACGCGCGGTTGCCCACCCGCGGCGCGCCGAACAGCACCGCCTCGTAATCCTTGTCGGGGAAGTTGTACTCCAGATCCACCGCGCACAGAACGGACAGCGCCGCCCCCTGGGAGTGGCCGCATAGTTTGACCTCGTGGATGTCGGAGGACATCATCTTATGTATGGCATCCCTCACAGCGGGCGATTTGTACGCCTCCAGAAATCCGGTGTGCACCCTTATCTTGGATACGGGATTGCCGTATGGGACCACCTTCTTCCGGAAGGCAACGTTGGTCTCCCAGTCTTGCCCGGAGTTGGACCCCCTGAACACAATGCTGAGGCAGTGTCCCCGCTTGCGCAGGTAACACTGCACATCGGTGCTCGGATCGTCGATTACGGTCAGAGCGCCATCCGGGAAAGGGGGCTGCACCTCCCGGTAGGCCGCCGCCGCCAGTTCCATCGCGTGTATGACATCATATGGCCGCATGGATATCACCTCACAGCAATATATGAAGCTGCCGGAGGCGGAGAACAGCAATGCTTGGAGAAGCGCGCGGCGCGCGAAAAAGCCACCGGAGAGGACAATCCTCAACCGGTGGCTTTTCTGCCCTGCCGGGCGATGGAATTGGGGGCCCCAAGCCAAATACACTGCCGGCCACGCGGACGGCCGCCGGCATCATAATCGGGGCGGGGCCCCAGGAAAGGACGTCAGTCCGCTTCCGCTTCCACAACAAACCCTGTGTCAAACCGCATCAGAACGGCAGCAAGCTCCGCCCGGGTGGCCGTCTGCCGGGGCGCGAGGGCATCGGCGGCGCGCCCGGTCAGTATGCCGCGCTCCACGGCCCAACGCATGGCGGGGACGGCATACCCGCTGATGTCAGAGGCATCGGTGAAGGGCGTGTCGCCGGGCTCCTCGGGAGCGCTCACATCATAGCCCCTGTGCCCCGCGTACCGGTAAAGCATCGCCGCGAGCTGCTCCCGGCTGATTTCATCCTCCGGACCGAAGGTGCCGTCGCCGTAGCCCATAACAATCTCCTGGGCGGCCGCCCATTCCACGGCGTCCGTATACCATACGGATTCAGGCACATCTATGAAGGTTCCGCTCTTCCCGCCGCCCATCCCGGGCTGTCCCTCCAGCCGGTATAGGGTGGCTACGGCCATTGCCCGGGTGGCTCCCATCTCCGGGAGAAACCGCGTGTCTCCGGTGCCGCCCATGAGCCTGGCCTCCGTACAGTACCCAACGGAGCTATAATACCAGTCTGAAGCCGAAACGTCCGCATAGTCCCTTGGCGCGGCGGCAACCGCCCCAACGCGGGACGTGGCCGCGACGGCGGCCAGCGCAAAAAGCGCGAAAAGAATGCGGAGAGATCTTGAAAAATTCATATGTTCCTCCTTTGTGATCCGCGGACATCTTGCAGGTACAGTATAGCAGAGCCCGCGAAAAAAGTATGCGTCCAATATATGGACCGATTGCAGGGGGCGGTGGGCGGCCCAAGCGCATGCACGCTGTCCTTAAAAGAAAACGGGCGCCCGCGGGGGACTTTATATCCCCCGCGGGCGCCCGTTGCGAATTCCGTCAGAACAGGCCGCGGATTCTGCCGGTCTCGTCCACGTCAATGTGTTCAGCGGCGGGCACCTTCGGCAGCCCGGGCATGGTCATGATGTCGCCGGTAAGCGCCACAATGAAGCCGGCGCCGGCGGAGACCTTCAAGTTCCGGACGGTGACGGTGAAGCCCTTGGGAGCGCCAAGCAGAGAGGCGTCATCAGAAAAGGAATACTGCGTCTTGGCCATACAGATGGGCAGCCGGTCAAATCCCAGTTCCGTCAGGCGCTTTGCCTGCTTTTTGGCCTGATCGGTCAGCTGGACGCCGTCGGCGCGATAGATGCGTTTGCAGATGGTCTCCAGCTTCTCCTCAATGCTCAGCTCCAGCGGGTAAGACGGCCGAAAGTCGTTGGGCTGCCCGCACAGACGGACCACCTCTTCCGCCAGCGCCCTGCCGCCCGCGCCGCCCTTTGCCCAGACCTCACTGAGCGCGGCACGCACGCCCAGCGCCCCGCACCTCTGGGCGACCAGATCCAGTTCCGCCTTTGTGTCGGTGGGAAACGCGTTGATGGCCACCACGCAGGGCAGGCCGAACCCGCGCTTTATGTTGTCTACGTGCTGCAGCAGGTTGGGCAGACCCCGTTCAAGGGCCGCCAGGTTCTCGTGGTTCAGCTCGGCCCTGGGGACGCCGCCGTGATACTTGAGGGCGCGGACAGTGGCGACAATCACAACGGCGGAGGGCTTGAGGCCTGCCATACGGCACTTGATGTCCAGGAACTTCTCAGCGCCCAGATCGGCGGCGAAACCGGCCTCTGTGACCACATAGTCGCCAATCTTCAGCGCAATGCGGGTGGCGGTAATAGAGTTGCAGCCGTGGGCGATGTTGGCAAAGGGGCCGCCATGGATGAAGGCGGGGGTGTGCTCCAGCGTCTGCACCAGGTTGGGCTTCAGGGCGTCCTTCAGCAGCGCCGTCATAGCCCCCTCGGCCTTCAGATCGTGGGCGGTGACGGGTTCGTCCCCGTATGTGTAGCCGACAATCATGCGGCCCAGGCGGGCCTTTAGGTCGGTGATGTCGGAGGCCAGACACAGAACAGCCATGACCTCAGACGCGACAGTGATGTCGAAGCCGTCCTCCCGGGGGCAGCCATTGGGCTTGCCGCCGAGTCCGTCCACGATGTTGCGCAGCTGACGGTCGTTCATGTCAACAGCCCGCCGCCATACAATCCTCCTTGGGTCGATGCCAAGGGCGTTGCCCTGCTGGATGTGGTTGTCCAGCATAGCGGCCAGCAGGTTGTTGGCGGCGCCAACGGCATGGAAGTCACCGGTGAAGTGCAGGTTGATGTCCTCCATGGGGATGACCTGGGCATAGCCGCCGCCGGCGGCGCCGCCCTTGACGCCGAACACGGGGCCAAGAGAGGGCTCCCGCAGGGCCACGACGGCGTTCTTTCCGATGTTCCGCAGGCTGTCGGCCAGGCCGACAGAGGTGGTGGTTTTGCCCTCACCGGCGGGGGTGGGGGTGATGGCGGTGACCAAAATCAGCTTGCCGTCGGGCTTGTCCGCCTTCTCCCTCAGGAACGCGCAGTCAATCTTGGCCTTGTAGCTGCCATACTGCTCCACATACCTCTCATCAATTCCACAGCGGTGTGTAACCTCTGTGATTTTCAGCGGATTGGCCTCCTGGGCAATTTCAATGTCGCTTTTGAAGCTCATCGCGAACCCCTCCCTCTCTATGATTCAAAGGCCGCGCACACCTTGACGGCCAACGCGCCGACCTTGGTGGCCGCCGCCTTGGAGCCGGGGATGCCCGCTGTGATGTACGCCGCCTGTTCGGCCTCCGCGGCCGCGTCTGCCGGGGTTGCGTATTCCATGATGGCGGCAACCGCCGCGGGAATCACCACATTCAGAATGTTACAGCCGGACAGCGTAAGGTCGCCGGCCACCGGCACGACATAGGGAACCGCCCACGCGACGTCCTGATACTCGCCCATGCAGACCTTGGGGATGACATCGTCCGCGTAGTGCTCCATGCGCGCGACCTTCCCGTCCATGGTCACCTCCACATCAATGAGGGCATCGAAGGCGAAGTATTTTTGCGCGAGCTTGCTGGTTCTCCGCGCGCCGTTGCCCAGACGGGTAAATTTAATTGTAATCTCTTTGCCCGTCCTCTTCTTCCACCACATCCCGGCGCACTTTTCAACCAGGGCCACCCGCTCGTCGTCCAGGGTGCGCACGAGCTCCGCCAGCGTTTTGCCGCTGTTCAGACCATCGTAGGTATACTTGGCTCTGTCGTGAATCATTTTCGTCACATAGGGCAGCGTCGCCTCTGTCAGCAGCGTGGTGACCGGTCCGTTCCGCAGCTCGGAGGCCTTCCGCGCCATGAGATAGATGGAAAAGATCCCTGTCTCCGGGTTCACCGTATCCCCCGAGCGGTCCTTGACAATGCCCGCCCCGATTTCCGCGGGGTCTCCGCCGGCCGCCAAGCCCCGCATCGCGGGCACCACATAGCAGGTCATGTGTCCCATCGCTGAGTTATGGGGCCCGCCGGACGCGCCGCAAAGCCGCTCCTGAAAACAGGAGAACATCTCGACAAAGGCCATCATGCCCACAACGGAGGGGCCGCCGATGTCCTTCAGAATCAGGCCCACATCCCCCACGACACGGGCGGTGTCATACTCCTCCCCCGTCACGCGCATATGCAGCTTTTCCGGAAGCCCGGCTGTCTCCGCGGCCGATTTGCCCACCAGATACGCGGAACTTGTCCGCCCGTAGGTGCCCTGTCCCTCCGGGACCTCCGCGTCCGGGTGAATGATCTCAAGAATGGCCGCCGCTCCTAGGACTGCGGCCTGGAACGCGTTGCCGGCAACGCCAACTCCGTGCATCGCGTCCAGCATGGCCCGCGTCCCGATGCGCGCGCCGTTTTTGGCCACCTCCGGCCAGATATAGTCCTCTCCGAGCGCGCTGTGCCCATAAATGGAGCCGGTCACATTGGGAATCTTAGAGCCGTGGATGGGAGACAGCTCTCCGCGCATGGCGGCGTCATAGATGGCCTGTACCGCCGGAAACGCGGATATCTTGCTGTTCATCTTTGAGGTCGGAATCGCGCTCACGCCGCAGCGGTCCACCCCCGCCAGCATCCGCGCGGTGGCGCCCAGCTTCCTGTTACCGGCGGGAATGCCCACCTGGGCGGGTGACCCCGCCAGATACATCATACAGGCGGTCAGCAGGGCCGCGTTCGCGCTGTCCGCGCCGGAGGCCTTGGCCGCGTCGATTGCCTTCCTCATGCTGTCCTCCACGGGGAGATGCCTCACATTGGCAAACTTGATGGCGAGGCTCTCTCCACGCATCTGCTCCTCAGCAAGCACGTTCGCAATGGAGAAAAGTGCGATGTTTACCATGCCGTGGCCGCCGGTAAGTGCTTCAATCCGGTCGCTTGTCAGTTGGTCGATGTTCGTCAGTGCCGTCGCCTGAACCGCGGAGAGTACAGTATCCAAAGCTCTGTTTTTCATCGTTTTTCCTCACCTTTCTACCCTGTATTCATTTATTTTATGCAATTGTATACTCCGTTAGCTCCTGCCGCAGGATCTCCAAGAGAATTTGGCCGCACGCTGTCAGGGGCAGGTTGACATCGGCTTCCCGCAAGCGTGTCCGCAGCGCGACACAGCTCCTGTGCTCCGGGCGAATGGTCTTTTCCGCCCCATGCGCCAGCTTCCCTTCCACCTCCATCTGAAACTGTCTCCCCCCGCAGCGGAAGGTAACCCGTCGCTTCAGGTAATCCACAGCCAGATGGCGGTGCCTCGTGTGCAGCACATGCCACCCCGTAACCCCCATTTCCTCCGCGAGAACGCGCTCCACCCCATCGGCGCAATCCGGCTTGGCGTCGATGAGGAACAGATGAGCGGGGCGGTTCTTCTTGGTGACCGTCGGGATGACCTGAACATTTCCGGCACCCGCCTGGTATAAGAAGTCAATCACGCTTCCAAGGATCTCACCGCTGAGATGGTCCACCTGGACATAAAAGATGACCCCATCCTTATTGTAAATTTCCATCGTCAGATGACCGCCTTTATTTATGTAGGTGGCTGGGAATCACGGCTTGTGACCCCGCGCCGCTTTCCCAGACGTGAGTTACCGCGCGTCCCGCTGGGCAGCCGGTTCTGTTCTGGAGAAATTCACCATACCGGTGCGGTCCAGCGCAAGCATCAGCGCGGGAATGAACGTAAGCTGGAGTACAATGCCGGGGATGGCGGTCAGGAATGCCCCGGAGAGAAACAGCTGCCAGGTAAATGCCTCGCCGGAGACGCCTGAGAGCAGGACCCGCGCGATGCCCCAGACCACGCGTCCGCCGATCATGGCAAGAATCAGCGCGCGGTACAGCGCCAGCACACCGGGCCGGCGGGCAGATGAATAGAGAAGCCCGGCCAGCAGGCCGTAAGCGGCCAGTTCAAAGCTCATGGCAATGCCGGTGGGGAAAATCGGCGGCATCCCGAACATGGCAAACCGCAGGGGCGGTAGAATCAATCCGACCGCCGCCCCATACGGCCACCCGCAGACCAGCCCGCAAACCAAAACGGGAAGGTGCATCGGCAGCAGCATACTTCCAATCTGCGGGAGCTGCAGCGTCGCCAAGGGCAGAACGATGCCAAGGGCGATAAACATGGCGGCAAGGACCATATTTTTGACGACATCCCTCATTTGGTTCTTCATGACAGCCTCCTTTTCTCCAGACATTCAGGCGAAAAAGCCGCTGGTATCCAGCACCAGGGTACAATCCGCCTCAATCTCAAGCCCTCTGATAT
This sequence comes from uncultured Oscillospiraceae bacterium, assembly GCA_964415275.1. Classification (GTDB taxonomy): domain Bacteria; phylum Bacillota; class Clostridia; order Oscillospirales; family Oscillospiraceae; genus JAEWRY01. Next base: position 17,383 of record CAYPZF010000003.1, read on the forward strand.
ATTGCTCCTCCATGGGAATCCATTGGTCCTGAAACACCGCACTATACGCCCCCTCCCGTCTTCGCAGCCGACTGATCTGCACCGCCTCAGAGCAGGTCAGAAAAACCTTCAGGTCATACCGCCCAGAGAGGTCGGGGTGATGGGAATAGCTGCCCTCCAACAGGGTCAGCCGGCAGGCGGGCAGATGCACCGGTGCCAGCAGGCGCCCGCTCTGACAGTCAAACGGGCGGTAGGCCGCCGCCGTGCCTGACAGCGCCGGCACAAGGACCTCCTCCCGGAGCCGGGCAAAATCCATGTTTCCGCCGGGCCGCTCCATCCAATCCGGCGCCCGTCTGTCCTGCGGAAGATAGAAGTCATCCATGTGGACCACATTGCAGGGGAAAACCGTCTGGAGCAATGCCGCGAGCCCCGTCTTCCCGCTGCCGCAGCGGCCGTCAATCGCAACCAGGACAGGCCGGTCCATCCGCGCCAGCCGTGATACCGCCAGCAGCACGGGGAAATAATGGGCATAGACAGCCTTTACCACCCGGTAGCGGGGGCGGTAGGCGGCTCGGAACACCTCGCTGTGGCCGATGGGGGGACACCCCCGGCGCTTATATTCTGTAAGCCACTGCGCAAGCCCGGGCATGTCCAGCAGCCGGGCCTGCTCCAGCCGGGCCAGCAGTCCATCCTGGGTGCCGGAGTGCTCTTTGGCGGTGCGGCGGAACAGCCGCGCCAGCAATGGGGCACCATCGTGGAGGTCCAGTCCGTCCAGGTGGAAGCGGACCAGGCCATTTCCAATGGGCTCCGGCGCGCTGAGACAGCCGCCGCCCGGGGCGACCTCCCCCCCCTCCCGTAT
>CAYPZF010000004.1:0-16209 GCA_964415275.1 uncultured Oscillospiraceae bacterium
CGGAAGGGGGAATGGCGATGCCTAGGCTGCCGGTTGGTGTTGTCTTTGAGGAGCTGGTATATTTCCTGCGTGTGGCCTGGAGGGGGTTCTTTTCCGCCATACGCAGCTTCATCGAGCTTTTGGTCGGCGGAGCGGAGTCTCTTATTTCGCTCCCGCCTTTCTGGCTGTTTGCCATTCTCATCGCCATCCTCGCCTACAGGCGCTCGGGAAAGGGCCTTGCCGTGTTCAGCCTGCTTGGCATCCTGTTTATAGAGGCGCTGGGGCTGTGGTCGGCCACACAATCGACCCTGGCGCTCATTGTCACCGCCACGGTCATCGCCCTGGTCTTTGGGATACCAATGGGCATCCTGTCGGCCAATTTTCAGCCGGTCCATGCCGTGCTGCGGCCCGTATTGGATTTGATGCAGACGATGCCGGCCTTCGTCTACCTCATCCCGTCGGTCCTCTTTTTCCGCATCGGTGCGGTGCCGGCGGTCATTTCCACCATCATCTTCTCCATGCCGCCCGTCATTCGTCTCACAGACCTGGGCATTCGCCAGGTGCCCGCGGAATTAACCGAGGCGGGCGAGGCGTTCGGCTCGCTGTGGCACCAGATGCTGTTCAAAATCCAGCTGCCGTTGGCCATGCCGACCATTATGGCGGGGGTGAACCAATGTATTATGCTCTCTCTGTCCATGGTTGTAATCGCCTCCATGATCGGCGCGGGCGGCCTGGGCAGCATCGTCCTGACCGGCCTCCAGGGGCTGAGGCTCGGAATGGCGTTTGAGGGCGGGCTGGCGGTGGTTGTGATTGCCATTATATTGGATCGCCTTACACAGGGAAAATCACTGAAGCATAAACACTAAAAATCATAAGGAGGCTATATCGCATGAAAAAGAACATGAGAGCGCTATCCGTCCTGTTGGTGGCAGTTGTACTGCTCACAATGGTGCTGGCGGGCTGCAACGGCAACCAGGACCAGGAGGATAAGCCCGTGCTTGAGCTGGGCCTTGTCCCGTGGGCCTGTGCCAATGCGAACTCCCACATGGTGAAGGCCGTGTTAGAAGAGAGGTTCGACGTGGAGGTCAACCTCAGAGAGATGGACGCCGGCCTGCTGTGGCAGAGCCTTGCCACCGGTGACATCGACTTTATGGTCACCGCCTGGCTGCCCGGAACGCACGCGGCATACTACGAGGAGCTGAAGGATGACGTGGTGGTGCTCCCCTCCCTGTACGAAGGTGCCGCCATCGGACTTGTGGTTCCCCAGTATGTCACCATTGATTCCATTGAGGAGCTCAACGCCCATGCGGATCAATTTGGTGGGCAGATCGTCGGCATTGACGCCGGCGCGGGCATTATGACCGCCGCCACACAGGCGCTTACCGATTACGACTTGACTCTGGAGCTGCTCACCAGCAGCGATGCCGCCATGACCGCCGAGTTGAAGGCGGCCTATGAAGAGGAAGAGTGGGTCGTCGTGACCGGCTGGGCCCCCCACTGGAAGTTTGACACCTTTGACCTGAAGTTCCTGGAGGACCCGCTGCTGTCCTTCGGCGGCGCGGAAACCATCAACCCGGTCACCCGCCTTGGCTTCGCCGAGGATTACCCGGAAATCAACGCCTTTCTGGAGGGGTACTTCATGACCCCCGCCGAATTCGGCTCGCTGATTATCGCCATAGATGAGCAGGGCGACAGCACCGCGGGCGCAGAAGCCTGGGTCGCGGCCAACAGGGAGCTGGTCGACAGCTGGTTCAGCTGACCGGCGGACAGACAGATTCAGATTTGAGCGCGCTGAGGCTTGCGGAGCTTTCGTTCCGCAAGCCTCAGTTTGTTGGCACACACCCGGTCTGCGCGGCGGCGCGGGCCGGGGTTTTTTACGTGTCCGGCGTGGGTTCCGCCGCGCCGTCAAGGACGGCCAGATAGACCTCCATGCCGTTGTGCTCCGTGAGATAATCCTGTATCGCCTGGATGGCGATTTGCAGCGCTTCCGTCTTGGGATAGCCGTAAATACCGCTGGAAATCAGGGGAAAGGCAATGGACTTGCAGCGGTGGTCCGTCGCCAGCCTGAGAGAATTCAGGTAGCAGGCGCGCAAAAGCCCGGCCTCCCCCGACGTCCCGCCCTGGTACACCGGTCCCGCCGTATGGATGACATATTGCGCGGGGAGCGCGAAGCCGGGCGTGATCACCGCCTCGCCGGTCTGGATGGGCGCAAGCGCGTCGCAGGCGGCTTGCAGCCTGGCGGCGCCTGCCGCCCTGAAAATCGCGCCGCAAACGCCGCCGCCCATCCGGAGCGCCGTGTTGGCCGCGTTCACAATGGCGTCCACCTCCATGCCGGTGATGTCACTGCGTACAATGGTAAAAGACATGGTACACCTCACAATCAAAAAATGCCGCGGGTCACTCCGTGTCCATCTTGTCCTTGCAGGCCTCGTAGCTGTTCGCCCAGTGGAAGCGGACAGCGTCCTCTGTGGTCCCGGAGACGGCCCTGAAATGAAGCGCTCCGCACTTGATTTTCAGTCGCTCCACATCGGTCAGGTCGCTCCACTCCTTTCCGGGCTTGGTTTCGATGATGAAATAAAATTTAATGTCGCCCTCTCCCCGCTTATAGACCACGGCCCAGTCGGGGGTGTAGTTGCCGCAGGGGGTGTTAATGACAAAGCCGCCCTTTTTGATTTTCGTAAACAGCAGCACGTTCGGGTCGCTGTCCAGGCGTTCCGCGAAGTCGTACTCGCCTTTGGAATCCACACGGTAATACCGGTGGAGCGCGCGGTGCTCCGCTTCTCTGGTCCGGTACACCTTTTTCTCCGCCTCCAGCATGGCCTCGTCAATGCTGTCGGCCTCGAAAATCAGCTTATCGTCAAACTCATAGCCATGGATTACCTCATAGGCGTGGACGGCCTCCGCCTTCGCCGCCCTGAGCATGTATTTGATGCGGGAGATGACAAGCTCCAGAATGTCCTGATTGGAGAGCAGGGCCTTTTTCTCCAGGCCCCCCAGGATGCGAAAAATCGCCAGGCGCGGCAGGTTGGTGTGGTACATGATGCGATTGGCCAGCTCAAAGTCGCTTTTCCGGGCCACACCTTCCTCGGTATAGCGGTTGAGCACCTGTGTCCTGGCGCTGTCCACGACGATGCGCCCGGTGTCGTCCGCCCGCACACCGGCGCCGCTGACCTCATATTGGTGCTTCATCCGGCGGTTGCGCAGCAGCGCGTTGATTTCATCGATGCATGCGGCGATGAACTGGTCCTTGTCAAGGTTGAGCTTGTAGATGGTTCGCCTGGACAGCTGCTCGGACAAGCTGCGGAACATCCTGAAAAAGCGCTCCTCGGAGACATAGGAGTGTGTGCTGTTTTCCGGCGGCGCCTGGTCGCCGTTGCGGATGTGGATTTTGCGCGTGCCCCTTTCCGCCATGCTCACCTCAAGGGCGTTCAGAATCATGGCGCTGTGCTCTCTGAGGGTGGCGTCGAAAAACACGGCACAGGAGACCAGCCGATGGGCGTCGCGGGTCAGTAGGTTCTGGGGGCTGATGACGCCCGTGCGCAGCAGCTCCCCGCGCAGCGTGTCAATCAGCTTCGGCCCAATCTTGTCCGGCGGCACGCCCGCCCTCTTGAGCGTGGCCGAGAGGACCTCCGGGGTCACCTCGTCCTTCTGAAAACGCATGGCGTCATTGAAGTCATTTTGCAGGCGGTCCGCGAAACGGGCAAAGCTGTCATTGGCGATGACGGTGAGCTCGTTGATGGCGGAATCTGTACAGCGCACGCCGCTTGTGTCCACCGGAAGGCGCAGGCCGCGCCCGATCTCCTGCTTTTTGGCAATCTCGCTGCCGCCGTTTTTCAGGGCGCAGATGGTGAAGACATTCGGGTTGTCCCAGCCCTCCCGCAGAGCAGAGTGGGAAAAGACAAACGCCAGGGGCTCGTCAAAGGAAATCAGCTTATCCTTGTTCCGGAGGATGAGGCCGATGCCCCGGTCGATGTCCTCCCGGGACTTCGCCTTGAGCCGCATGTCCTCCTCCGCGAGGCTGGCGTCCCAGCCCTCGACCTCCACCGCGTTTCGATGGTTGTCCACGGCGAAGTAGCCCTCCCGGACCTCCGTCATCCGGTCGGGTGCGGCGAAGAGATTGTACTGGCCGCCGAGCCCCTCAAACATGTCCCTCAGCTTCTGCCCGCCCGCGGCCTTCTCATACTCCTCATCAAAAATGCGCAGGTACTCACCCCGCCCGTCGGCACGGCCGCGGTCGCGCACCTTGGACACGCTGTCCACAAAAAACAGGGTTAGGACCTTGATGCTGCGGCCCTTGCGCAGAATCGCCGCCTGCTTTTTGAAGTGGGTCTCGATCGCCAGGCGTATTTGGATCCGGACGGCCTCACGCTCGGTGCGCTCATATGTGCTTTGGCCCAAACTCAGCTCGGTTGTCCCGCCCCTGGCGGCAATCTTCAGCGGCCTGAGCTTGTGCGGGTCCTCCTCAACGCGGCAATCGGCATACTGCGGCAGACCGCCCGACAGGGTATAGAGAGACGCGTTTCCGCGCACCTTGAAGGTCTCAAACCGGATGCCGCGCCCCTGCGCTTGCGAAAACAGCTCAATCCGGGCATAGAGGTCCTCCGTGAAGTCCAGATAGCGCACATAGGGGAAGTCCTTCGGGATGACCCCGTTGACTGTTTTGACCTCAATGCGCTTCACCAGCTCCCGCCTGTAGGCGTCGTAGGAATTGAGCTTGTACACCTGGTGATAAAGCCGCCTGTGGGTCGCCGAATAGCGCAGGACGAACAGGGGGCGCAGACCCTCAATCGCCTGCAATGACTTGGACTTCCTCTTTTTTCCGCCCTCTATCTTCTGCGGCTCGTCGAGGAGGACAATCGGGCGGATGTATTTGATGTCCTCCCACAGGACCCGGCCCCGCTCGTCCTCGGCGCGGATTTTGTTGGTGTCCTTGTTAAACGCCTGTATGTTCAGAATGCAGATGGAGAGGTCACTGGTCTCGATGAAGCGGCTGCTGACATGGCCGGGGGTTTTGCTGTCGTAGACAAAGCTGTGCTTGCCGAGGTCGATGTCATAAATGGCCTTGTAGTGCGCCCGCAGCTGCTCAATGGACGTTTCCACGCCCAGACGGATGGGGATGCTGGGCACGACAATCATAAATTTTTTGAAGCCGTACTCCCGATGCAGCTCCAAGACCGTGCGCAGGTAGACATAGGTCTTGCCCGTGCCGGTCTCCATCTCCACCGTAAAGTGGTTTCCCCCCAGCCGGCTGTCGGCGTACAGGCCGTTGTCCAGCTGCACCGCGCGCAGGTTTTCCAGCATACGGCTGCCGAAGGAGAGCTCCGGGTTACGGACGGGGTCCCCCTCCGTAAGGCGCCGGAGGCGGGTGACAGGCTCGTAAATGCCGCTTACCTTTTGCGGGAGGCCGTCAAACAGCCGGACCACGGACCGAATCGCGTCGAGCTGGTAATCGAGCTTGTCGTCGAATTGAAACCGGATTGCCTTCACTTGCTCCGCCACGCGGCCGACCTCCTTTAAATAAACTCGACGGTGTACGCCTTTTTCCGCGCGCCGCTCTTCCGGGCGATATAGGCGTCCAGACGGCGGATGGTCTCGTCCTTAAAAGAGATGTCGTCGTCGAAGGCGCTGTCGCGGAACACATATTTGACAGGCGCGGGCACAATGGCGGCCAGGGCCTCCACCAAATCGGGGGAGACGGCTTCGTCCAGGCAGACCACACAGGCCCCGGCAAAGCGGTATGTACGCCGGCCGATGTCCAGCCGCTCCACCTTGGCGCTGAGGGGGACGTCCCGCTGGCGCAGGAGGATTTCATAGACCACATCCACATCCTTCGTCCCCAGCATAAAGTCCAGGGACTGCTTGTCCGCCAGCGCCGCGGGGTCGTACTCGCCCGCCTCGTCTCGCAGGGCGGCATGGGTCCAGCGGATGTTGGTGTCGGCGGTGCGAAAGACACGGAAGCCGATGTCCGGCACAGGCCGGGGCGCCTCACCCGGCTTGCGCTGGGCGTTGGCCGCCTCAACCTCCGCCCGGACGCGCTCCCCGGCGCGGCGGATGCGCTCTTTTCCAATCTCGGTGATGTAGTGCGGCCTATGAATGGAGTCCAAAAAGTCAATTGATTTTTGAATTACCGTCTTTTCGTCCCTTGGGGCGTCTCTGTAATTTTGGTCCAGATCCTCCCGGACCTGCACCATGATAAATGTTCTCCTGCCGCCGGTATCCGCGTTGAGCTGCATCGTCGCGTGGGCTGTTGTGGAGGAGCCCGAGAAAAAATCAAGGATGATGTCGCCGTCCTCTGTGAAGGAGCGGATATGCTCCATCACCAGGCTGACCACCTTGGGGGTGTCAAAGGGGATGCCCAGTTTGGAGAGCATGTCGGCGTCGCTCCCGCCGTAATAGAGCAGGGATGGGATGTTTTCCTCCATGTTCTCACGCAACAGATACTTCCGCCGCGGCTGGGTCGTCTCGTCCGCCCCGAACACAATCAGGTCCTTTTCCAGCAGCTCCCTCATCGTCTCAGGCGGATTTCTCCACCCCTTTTCCGGTACGGGACAGGGCTTGCTGGTGACCGGATGGATCAGCGGGATAAAATACTCCTCGGGCGCCTGCTTGTTGTTGGGCCAGGCCATGGAGACGGCCTGATACAGCGCGCCGTCGCGGTCAATCCGCTGATAGGCCCGCTCCCCGCCGCTCATGTCTTTTTGCCGTGCCAGCCAGTCGACAAAAGCCTGGTTCGCCGCGTCCAGCGTGTAGGATCCCTCTACTTTTTTAAAGAGCTGGGCCGCCTTTTTCAGCATGAGTTCCGCGTTTTTCTTGGGGCGCCGCATGGCGCAGCGCTCCAGAAAGGCTTCTTTGTTCTTCGCGTAACAGAGGATGTATTCATGCTGGCAGGAGATGCCCCTCGCGTCCCCCTTCGGATTTCTCTTGTCCCATACAATGGTGCCCAAATCATTGGCCTCGTAGAAAATCTCGGCGCAGATGGCTTGCAGGTTGGTCACCTCGTGCTCATCAATGTTGATTAGAATAAGTCCGTCCTCCGCCAGAAGGTCCCTTGCCACGCGCAAACGGGGGTACATCATATTCAGCCAGTTGGCGTGATAGCGGTTTGAGCTGTATTGGTTGGCGACCAGCCGCGCCCCGTCGGACATGTTGCCCTCCGCCTCGTCGCTCGCGGCGGCGTCCATGACAAAGCTGTCTCGGTAGATGAAGTCACCGTCGGTGTTGTACGGCGGGTCGATATAAGCCAGCCTGACGGCGCCGTAGTAGTTCTGCCGCAGCAGCTTGAGCACCTCAAGGTTGTCGCCCTCGATGTACAGGTTCTCTGTGGTGTCGGCGTGCTTGCTGTCCTCCGGGATGTAGTTCAGCGTGCGTCCGGCCACATCGGACTGCGCCGCCCGCTTCACGCTCTGCTTGCCCGCCCAGGTCAGCTCATACTTTTCGGCGGCCGCTTCCTCAGGCCGGCCCAGCTCCTCCCTCAGGGCGGCCAGGTCCAGCTGCCCGTCCTTCACGGCGGCGGGGAACAGGGCGGCCAGCTTTTCCAGGCCGGCCCGCCTGCTGTCAAACAGCCCCCGCGGCACCTTGTGATGTTCCATGACCCATTCCTCCCACCCTGTCGTCCGGTATTAAACGATATCTTATTATCTTACCACCAATGACTGTAAAAATCACCCCCTCAAGCCATGCGTCTTTCGCCCAGCCGCCGGCCCGGGAGGGGAGGGATTATAACAAGATGTATTATTGCAATGCGAAACTCCCAGAGATGAATGTGAACCTGCATGATCGGCGGCGGAGGCGCCCCGGGATGGAACCTTTTCCCGCGCTTGAAACTGAACTGAAATACGCGCTTTTGTGGCCATAAAATCATTGTTTTTGGCCAAAAAATTGACAATGATCACAAGGCCATGTTAAGATAGCGTTATCGATTCTAAGAGAGGAGCAGAAAATGGGAATGTGTGGAATAAATGAACTATACATAAGGTTAACTTTGCAAAAAAACTTTCAAAAAGCGCGAAAGTGACAAAACTATCCTTGGGGTGAATTTATGATAGAGTTTGAAAACGTCAGCAAGGTTTACAACCGTGAGTTTGAAGCGGTGAAGTCTTTGAACATGACCGTAAACAGCGGTGAGGTCCTGGTGCTGATAGGACCCAGCGGATGCGGGAAGACCACGACGATGAAAATGATCAATCGTTTGATTTCTTATACGGCTGGCAAAATCTCCATTGACGGGAAAGACATCATGACACTGGACCCGGTGGACCTGCGCCGTGACATCGGCTATGTCATTCAGCAAATCGGCCTGTTTCCCCACTACACCATTGAGGAGAACATCGCCCTGATTCCCAGGCTTAAAAAGTGGGAGGAGCGCAGAATCCGTGACCGGGTCACCGAATTGCTGGAGATGGTGGGTCTGGAGCCGGGTGTCTACGCCAGGCGGTATCCAAGGGAGCTGTCGGGGGGGCAGCAGCAGAGAGTCGGGGTGGCCCGCGCGCTGGCGGCCAATCCGAACATCATTCTGATGGACGAGCCCTTCGGCGCCCTGGACCCCATGACCCGCGAGCAGCTCCAGGATGAGCTGCTGCGGATTCAGGCAGAGATGAAAAAGACCATTGTGTTCGTCACTCACGACATGGATGAGGCGCTGAAAATTGGGGACCGGATTGCCATCATGAAAGAGGGCGAGCTGCTGCAGCTGGACACACCGGACAAGCTGCTCAGCCGCCCCGCCCACGGGTTTGTCGAGGAGTTCATCGGAAAAAAACGAATCTATCAAAACCCCGAATATGTGTCCGTGACGGACATCATGCGTGAAAACCCGGTCGTGATGCTGTCCAGCCGGACGCCGAAGGTGGCGCTGAATCTGGCGCGCCAGCGGAAGACGGACACCCTCATTGCCGCCAATGAGAGCGGCAAGCTGGAGGGCATCGTCTCTTTCTATGACTTGCAGTCCCGCATGGACCAGATTAAGACTATCGCGGAGGTGATGCAGCCGGCAGACCCTGTGCTGTTTAGCACCGAATCGGCAAAGGACGCCATCCTGAAGATGTCGTCGGCGAGGTACGGCATCATTCCGGTGGTCGATGAGTGGTCCAGGGTGCTCGGGGTTGTGACCCGAGGCTCCCTGCTGGGCTTCCTGGCGGGCGGAGTCACCGATGAAAGCGAGTTGGGGGGCGAAAAGGCATGAGCGGGCTGTCGTTGTGGGAACAAGTTTTATTTCAGCTTGATATGCGCTGGAAGGACCTGCTTGTGGGACTGGCGGAGCACATTGAGCTGGTGTTCATCTCTATGGTGTTCGCCATTCTGGTTGGAGTCCCCCTGGGCATCTTAATCACCCGGTTTAAGGCCCTGGAGAAACCCGTCCTAGGCGTTGTCGGCATACTGCAGACCATCCCCAGCCTGGCTCTGCTGGGCTTTATGATCCCCCTGTTCGGCATAGGGGCGAAGACCGCCATCGCGGCGTTGTTTTTATACTCCCTGCTGCCCATCATCCGGAATACGTTCACCGGCATCAAGGAGGTGGACAAACCGACCATTGAGGCGGCCAAGGGCATGGGTATGACCGATAGGCAGATCCTGCTCAAAATTGAATTGCCTCTGGCCCTCAGTGTCATCATGGCGGGCATCCGCACCTCGACCATCATCAATGTCGGAACGGCGACCCTCTCCGCTTATATCGGAGCGGGCGGCCTGGGACAGTTCATCTTCCTGGGCATCTCAAGAAACATCGACGCGCTCGTGCTGATTGGGGCGTTCCCGTCGGCGGTGCTGGCATTGGTTCTGGATTGGCTGCTGGGAAAATTAGAGATGCTTACAACCCCAAGAGGCTTGAGGGTGTAAGTATATATTTTAACAATGGAGGAGAATGAAACATGAAACGGAACCTGTTTGCGCTGCTTCTTGCCTGTATCCTGGTGCTCGGCCTGGCCGGATGCACCGGAGGCACCGGAAATGAGAACGGCGGAGATGCCGCGGGCGGCGGCACCATCGCGGTGGGCTCAAAGGACTTTACGGAAAACATCATCCTGGCCCACATGATGGCGGACCTCATTGAAGCAAAGACCGACCTGACCGTGGAGCGCAAGGTCAACCTCGGCGGCTCCAACGTGGCCTTGAAGGCGCTGCAGAACAATGACATCCAGATGTACCCGGATTACACCGGCACCATCGTCGCCAACTATTATCAGGCGGAAACCGGGAACGCGGAGGAAACCCTCCAGAACGCGATTGAGCTGACGGCGCAGGACGGATTTAAATTGCTGGAGCCCTTTGGAATGAACAATACATTCACCCTGGCCGTCACCCGGGAGACAGCCGAGGAATATGACTTGCAGACGTTCAGCGATTTGGCCGCGGTGTCTGAGGGGCTGGTTCTGGGCTGTGAGTTTGAATTCCAGGACCGCGCGGACGGATACCCCGGCCTGCAGGAGGTCTACGGCATGAACTTCCAGGACGTGAAGGGAATGAACCACGGCATCAAGTACCGCTCTATCACGGAGGACGAGGTGGATGCCATTGACGCCTACGCGACGGATGGGCAAATTGCCACCTTTGATCTTGTCATCCTGGAGGACGACAAGGAGTTCTTCGCCCCCTATGACGGGCTGCCGATGGTGCGTCAGGATGTCCTGGACCAGCACCCCGAAATCGAGGAGGTCTTAAACCTGTTGGCGGGTCTCATCGACGACACCACAATGCAGGGTCTGAACGCGAAGGTCGATGAGGAGGGCCTGAAGACGGAGGACGTGGCCCGTGAGTTCCTGGTCTCGCAGGGGCTGATTGCGGAATAATCTCCGCGGGATGGAAAAGGTTGCTCCTTTGGATCAAAGAGCCTGCCGTGAGTCTTGCATTTGCCGTGATGATGGGGTAGAATGGTCCCATCATCGGCGCGACAGTCTGGCTGCACCGCCTGCTCCCGCGAAGGAAGCGGTATTTTGGGAACGCCCGCGGCGCCTGCAAATACAATGGGTCAGAAAACACGTGCGAGTACGCAAAACAGAGGAGGTCAACAAATGAAAAAGTATGAGTGCACCGTTTGCGGCTATGTCTATGACGAGGCCGCGGGCATCCCGGACGATGGAATCGCCCCCGGAACGGCCTGGGGAGACTTGCCCGGCGACTGGGTTTGCCCTGTTTGTGGCGCGGAAAAAGACGCGTTTGAGGAGCAGGCTTAACTTGATTTGACCCGGCGCCTGCCCCGCTCGCTGCCCGCATGTGCCCTTCCCGGGCCGCGCGGACACAGGGCGCGGCGGGTTATGTTCGGCAAAGAAGGGAGAAAGGCGGCGTTCGCTTTTCTCCCTTCTCATATTCCGCGGCGGTGTGTCGCCCGCCTGCACCGCCATGCCGTTTGTAAAGGAGCCTGTTATGACCTGTGAAGCAATCCAAGGTAAAAACGGATACAACATCCCCGTCCGGCACACCCTGACCGGGACGGAGCGCACCGTGGTCCTCATCAGCCACGGATTTGGAAGCAGCAAGGAGAGCCCCACCGTCCAGATGCTGGCGGCCGCGCTGCCGCCCCTGGGCCTGGGGACCCTGGCCTTTGATTTTCCCGCCCACGGAGACAGTCCGGTAGACGGCGATATGCTCTCCGTCGGGCACTGCCTGGACGACCTCTCCGCCGCCGAGGCCCGGGCGCGGGCACTCTGCCCCGGCGCCGAGATTGTCTATTTTGCCTCCAGCTTTGGCGCCTACCTCAACCTGATCTACCTGGCCACCCGGCCCCACGCCGGCGACAAGGCCTTTTTGCGCAGCGCGGCGGTGGAGATGCCCCTGCTCTTCCGCCAAAGGACGCCGGAGGAGCAGGCGCCGCTGGCCGCCAGGGGGTATGAAATGCTGGACCTGGGCTATGCGCGCCCTATCAAAGTCACCCAGGCCTTTGTGGATGACCTGGACGCCCACGACGTGTTCCGGCTCTACCGTGCCGGCGCGGCCCGGGTGGCCATGGTCCACGGCGACCGGGACGAGACCGCCCCGGTGGAGGCGGCGGTACGATTCGCCGACCGGTTTGGCGCCGCCCTCACCATTATCCCGGGCGGCGACCACCGCCTCTCCATCCCCGGCGCGCCTGAGCGGGTGCTCGCTCTGGCCGCAGCGTTTTTTACCGGGCCGTAGCGCCCTTGCCTGTACGGAAGCGGGCCGGACAAGATGGTCCGGCCCGCTTGTCTTTGGTCCTTACGAGATTGCCTCGCTTCCGATGGTATAGCGCCATCCGTCCGCGCCCTTTTCCGCCGTACAGGCAATGAAGAAATACGCGGCCAGGCTGCTGCGCCAGTTCTGGATGGAGAAGGTAAAGGACTCCGCTCCCTTTTCTTCCACATCGGTGATGGAGGTCAGCAGGCCGGTCTCAAAGAAATACCCGCCGTTTTCCCCCTTAATGTCCCCCGCCTCCACCAGAGCGTCAAAGGTGGACTGGGTGGTCATTACGCCAAATTCGTCCTGCGCCAGATAGCACAGCGCCGCCTTGTCCCCCTCGCTTAAATTGGACGCCTGGGTGAGATCCAGCGCAATCAGCTCGATGCCGCCGCTCAGACCGGAATCCCTCCCGTAGAGGTCCCGCATCACCATCAGGTAAAAGCCGGCCATATCCTCTTCCCGGCCTGTGACGTGGAGGGCCAGCGGCGCCGCGGACTGGATGGGATAGGTCTCCAGCACCAGTCCATCCCCCTCGCAGCGTATCTCCACTAGCATTCCCGCCGCCAGCTGATCAGCGGAAATCTGCCCCTGGGCGTCGGTCAGGGACAGCCCCTCCAGAGGGAGCCAATAGAGCGCCTGATCGGCCTGCCCGCTGATGAGAACACTGTCCTCCTGTTTCCGGACGATTTTTCCTGTGTACACGGTGCCGCCCCCATCGTCCGTCGCCGGAGGCGGGCTCTCCTCGTCTTCTCCCCCCGGGGCAGCCCCGCAGGCCGCCAGCATGGCCAGCATGGCCGGGATCAACAGCAGGCAAAGAAATTTCTGTTTCATTCTTGGCATCCTCCTTTTTGAGCGCTGCGCACCGGCGCCTGCGGTCTCCCGGGCACCGCGGCTCTATGGCGTTAGACGGTTCCCCGTATGCTTTGTTTCCCCTAGCGCAAAAAAGCCCCCTTGAGGGGGCTTTTGCACGTCAATCCATGTCTGTTCTGTCCAGGTAAAGGGCGGCCAAGACCGTACCGGCGGGCAGGGCGGGCGTTCCCGCGGGCACCATAGCCAGCAGGTTGATGCCGATCATACTGCGCAGAGAGCCGCTGGACTGACTGTCCGGCAGCCGCATCCCCGGCAGACCAGCCTCGGTAAATTCCAGCTTGCCCCGCAGCAGGCGCGGCGTGACGCTCGCCTCGGGGTACGGCTCCAGCAGGGTGACCTGAAGCTCCGGCAGCCGCGGGGTGTGCAGGCCGCACAGCTTGCGCAGTACCGGCAGCACCACGGCGCAGAAGTTGACCAGGGCGGAGACCGGATTGCCGGACAGCCCGAAAAAGAGGACGTCCTCTCTCTGACCATACAGGCAGGTGCCCCCCGGACTGACCTGAATCCCATCCGCCAAAAGCTCACCGCCCGCGGCCTTCAACGCCTTGGCGGTAAAGCCGCGGCCCTCCGCCGAGACGCCGCCGGTGGAGAGCACCGCGTCGCAGAGGTCGAACCCCTCGGCCAGCCGGGCCGCAATGAGATCGGGGTCATCGCCTGCCGTTCCCATGTTCACCGGGTCTCCGCCCGCGGCCTGGATTGCCTCGGACATGGTGTGCCGGTTGCTGTTGCGGATATACGCCCCGGCGGGGGACTGCTTGGCGTCCACCAGCTCGCTGCCGATGGACAGCAGGCCGATTTTGGGCCGGCGGTATACCAGCGGCGTCACGATGCCCTGGCTGGCCAGACAGCCGACCAGGCCTGGGCCAATGGGGGTGCCGGACCCCGCGATGTGGTCGCCGGGCGCCATGTCCTCCCCCGCCCACGCCACGTTTTGCCCGCTGGAACAGGGCGCTGTGATGCGCACAGTCTTAGAGGTGGATACTGTGTTCCCATGCTTAATCACCGCGTCGGCCCCGGTGGGAATGGGCGCGCCGGTAAAAATCTTGACCGCGGTACCGGACAGCACGGTGCACGCCGGCGTACACCCGGCGGGGGCCTCCCCCAGCACACGCAGCGTCACCGGGTGGTCGGGAGAAGCCGCGGCCGTGTCCGCCGCCTGGAACGCGTATCCGTCAAAGGGAGACCGGTCAAAGGGGGGGATTGGGCTCCGGGCGCAAAGGTCCTCTCCCAGAATTCGCCTCGTACACGAGGCAAGCGCCGCGCGCTCCGTGCCCACCGGGACGCACAGCTCCAAGAGCATCTCCCTGGCCTCTGTCATTGTGAGGCGCACTCCCTTTTCCATGTCTGTTCGCTCCTTCTCTTTCTGACGGACTTCCCCCGTCGCATTTTGTCGTGCGCGGATGATGCCGCAAGCCCACTTCAGTATACAATGGCGGAGATACGAAGCCGCCCCTTTTTGGTCTCCCGGGCGATGCCCTGGTAGCGAAGACGTCCGTAGCCCCGGACGGAGATCAGATCACCCGGCGCGGGGACCTGGGCGGCGCTGCCCACCAGCCGGCTGTTGACCGCCACCTTCTCCTGGGGGAACAGGCGCTGGCTCTCGCTGCGGGAGAGGTTGTACACCGCCGAAACGATGGCGTCCAGCCGCGGAGAAGCCACCACAAACTCCTGAACCTCTCCGGCGGCGGAGACGGTGGGCGGCGGGCCGTTCACCCGGGCGCAGCGCACGGTGGTATGCTTTATTTGGATGAGCTGCTCCGCGATGTAGTCGGCGATGGAGGAGAGGCAGAAAAGATAGCCGCTGTTCTCATGGACCAAAATGTCCCCCAGGAGAGACCGGCGGATGCCCAGAGACATGAGGGCGCCCAGGAAGTCCCGGTGGGTGAGGGGATCGGAAAACTTTGGGGCGGCCGGAGAGAGCCGCAGGCAGACCAGAGGGGACTCTTCAAGGGGGCCGCACAGCGCCTCGCTGCCGAACAGGGCAACCCTGCGCTCTGCGGCCTCATAGCCGCCCTCCAGGACAAATGGGGCCTGGTCGGGGCCGGGGGGCATGGCGCGCAGCACGTCCTGCTCCGCGATGGTGAGAAATTCCGACCACACCCAGGCCCGGCGGCTGGCGGCCCGCCGGGCCAGCTCGGAAAAGCGCCGCTCCAGTTGTCGGTCCTCCTGATGCATGGGCACCTCCGTAACTTCTGAGTTTAAGACACAGCCGTCCCCGCCGGCCTATGGGGGGGATGACAGCCGCTTGTAGTAGTCCAGCGTGTGAAACCCGCGCTCCAGCTGGGTGAGCAAAAAAGCCTCGGTGACGGCCCCCAGCTGGGCAAGGCCCGCTTCGTCCAATTGAAAGGAAAACAGCCGCTTAGGGTTTCCGCAGACAATATGGCGCAGGGCGGAAAGGGTACCGGGCGCAAGGGGCAGAGAAATGCCGCCGTCGGAGACCTCGCCCCGGCAGCCGGCACAGTGCAGCACGCCCGCATTGAGGTGAAAGCGCGGCGCCTCCGGAACGGAGAGACCACAGGCGGCGCAGGCATCCACCAGGGGCTCGTAGCCCGTCAGGCACATCAGACGCAGCTCAAAGGCCGCCTTGACCATCCCGGGGGACTTTTGGAGCCGATCCAGCGCGTAGAGGGCGTTGAGCAGGAGGGAGAGCAGCTCCCCCTGGGGGACGCCTTCCTGGGAGACGGCCTCCAGCACCTCGGCGAAATAGGCGCCCAGGGAGAGGGAGACCAGGTCGGCCCGCAGCCCCCGAAACTCCTCCAGGGTGCCGGCTTCGTTCATGGTGTAGTAGTCCCGGTAGGCGAACAGGGTCATCTCCGAATAGACCAGCAGCTGGGCGGAGGCGCCGATGCGGCTGCCCTTGCGGCGGCACCCCCGGGCCTTTATGGTGCGTTTGCCCTCCTCGGCGGTGAGTACGGTGAGGATTTTGTCCGCCTCTTTATAGCTTGTCTCCCGCAGGACAATTCCGTGGACCTTGGTATACATGGCGTCACTCGTCCCGGTACCCGAAGTTTTTGACCAAGGGCTTGCTGTCCCGCCAGTTCTCCTTGACCTTCACCCAGGTCTCCAGGTAGACCTTTGTGCCCAGAAAACGCTCGATGTCCAGCCGGGCCGCGGTGGAGATCTTCTTCAGCATGCCGCCGTCCTTGCCGATGATGATGCCCTTGTGGGAGGTGTTTTCACAGTAGATAATCACGGACAGGTCCACGATGCCGTTCTCCCGCGCGGAGAAAT
>CAYPZF010000005.1:0-15548 GCA_964415275.1 uncultured Oscillospiraceae bacterium
GCTTACAGCCCCAGCTTCTCCCTGACAAAGCCCTCCACGGCGGCCAGGGCTGCATCCAGTTTAAGAGCGTCGCTGCCGCCGCCCATGGCGGAGTCTGGCTTGCCGCCCCCCTTGCCGCCGCAGATGGGGGCGATGGCCTTGATGAGGTCTCCGGCCCTGACGCCCTTTGCCACGGCCTCCTTGCCGCAGGCCGCCAAAAACGTGACCTTTCCGTCCTCCACGGCGGAGAGCACCGCCACCACCGCGGGATCTTTGTCCCGCAGGAAATCCCCCAGGCTGCGCAGGCGTCCGGCGTCGGCGTCGTCCAGGGCGGCGGTAAGGACCCGCAGGCCCCCCACATCCCTTGCCCCTATGAGCAGGCGGTCCGCCTCCCGCGCGGCCGCCTGCGCCTTGAAGTGCTCCACCGTATGGCGCAGGGCCTTGACCTCCTCCACACTCTTCCTGACCTCTTCCTCCAGCTCGCCGGGCTTGGCCTTCAGCGCGGCGGCCGCGGCGAAGAGAATCCGCTGGTTCCGGTTCATAATCTCCAGAGAGGCCTCCCCGGTGGTGGCCTCAATGCGGCGCACGCCGGAGGCCACCGAGAACTCACTGACAATGTGGAAGATGCCTATCTTCGCGGTGTGGTCCAAATGGGTCCCGCCGCACAGCTCGATGGAGCAGCCGCCCATCTCCACCACCCGGACCATCTCGCCGTACTTTTCTCCGAAGAGGGCGGCGGCGCCCTTGTCCTTTGCCTCATCAAAGGCCATGACGTCGGTACGGATGTCGTGCCCCTCCAGAATCGACTGGTTGACGATGCGGCCCACCTCACTCAGCTCCACTCCGGTGAGGGCGGAGAAGTGGGTGAAGTCGAAGCGCAGTCGGTCGGGCTCCACCAGGGAGCCGGCCTGGTGCACATGGTCGCCCAGCACCGTCCGCAGCGCCTGATGGAGCAGGTGGGTGGCCGAGTGGGCCCGGTTGATGGCCTTGCGGCGGCGGGGGTCCGCCGAGACCTGTACGGTGTCGCCCACCTTCAGCTCCCCAGAGGTCACCTTGCCGTAGTGCATATACTTGCCGCCCTTGTTCCTCTGCACATCCCGCACCTCAAAGACGGTGCCCGGGGCGGTAATGGTGCCCTGGTCGGCCGCCTGGCCGCCCATCTCAGCGTACATGGTGGTCCTGTCCAGCACAACAATGGCCTCTACCCCGGAGGCGGCCCGCTCAGAGGACGCCTCCTCCACGATGATCGCCAGCACCTTGCCTTGGCCCTCCATGGACTCATAGCCCACAAACTCGGTGGCGGGCATCGCCTTGCCAAACTCGATGCCGGCCCAGCCCAAATCCCCCAGCGCCTCCCGGGCCTTGCGGGCGCGGACCTTCTGCTCCTCCATCAGCGCGTCGAAGGCCGCCTTGTCCACCTGCATCCCCTCTTCCCCCGCCATCTCGATGGTCAGGTCGATGGGGAAGCCGTACGTGTCGTACAGCTTGAAGGCGTCCGCCCCGGAGAAGGTCCGCGCTCCCTTCGTCTTCTGCCGCTCCAGCATTTCGGCGAAAATCTTAATGCCGCTGTCGATGGTCTTGGCAAAGCTCTCCTCCTCCATCCGGATCACACGGGTGATGTAGTCCTGCTTCTCCCGCAGCTCGGGGTAATGGGCGGCATTTTCCCGGATGACGGTGTCGCATACCTCAAACAGAAACGGGTCGTTTACCCCCAGCAGCTTGCCGTGGCGGGCCGCCCGGCGCAGCAGGCGGCGCAGCACATACCCCCGGCCCTCGTTGGAGGGGAGCACTCCGTCGCAGATCATGAAGGTGGCGGAGCGGATGTGGTCGGTGATGACCCGCAGGGACACGTCGGTTCCGGCGCCCTCGCCATAGTGGGCCCCGGTCACTTCACTGACCTTATTGGTGATGTTCATCACGGTGTCCACGTCGAAGAGAGAGGGCACCTCCTGGCAGACGCAGGCCAGGCGCTCCAGGCCCATGCCGGTGTCGATGTTTTTCTGCTTGAGCTCGGTATAGTTCCCCTCCCCGTCATTGTTAAACTGGGAGAACACGTTGTTCCATACCTCGATATACCGGTCACAGTCGCAGCCCACGGTGCAGTCCGGCCTGCCGCAGCCCCACTGCTCCCCCCGGTCATAGTAAATTTCACTGCATGGGCCGCAGGGGCCGGAGCCGTGGTCCCAGAAGTTGTCCTCCTTGCCGAAGCGGAAGATCCGCTCGGGGGCGACGCCGATGTCCTTGTTCCATATTTCAAAGGCCTCGTCGTCGTCCAGGTAAACAGAGGGATAGAGGCGGTCGGGGTCCAGCCCCACCCACTGGGGGGAGGTCAGGAACTCCCAGCTCCAGGCGATGGCCTCCTTTTTGAAGTAATCGCCAAAGGAAAAGTTGCCCAGCATTTCAAAGTAGGTGCCGTGGCGGGCGGTGTGGCCGATGTTTTCAATGTCGCCGGTGCGGATGCACTTCTGGCAGGTGCACACGCGGCGGCGGGGCGGCTCCTGTTCGCCGGTAAACCAGGGCTTCATGGGGGCCATGCCCGAGTTGATCAGGAGCAGAGAGGCGTCGTTCTGGGGGATGAGGGGAAAACTTGGCAGACGGAGATGGTCCTTCGTCTCAAAGAAGGTCAAGAACATCTCCCGCAGCTCATTGAGGCCGTATTTTTTGTGCATGGGAATCAATCCTCCAAACAAAATTCTGAGACTTTTCCCGGCCCAAACCGGGCGTATGCTGTCGGCGGCCGGCAGTCTGCCGGCCTATGGCGCGCTGTTTTTTCACAAAAAAGACTCCGCCCCTATGGTGTGTTAGGGGCGGAGTCGTCGCTCCGCGGTACCACCCTAATTGACCCGGCGGTGTCGCGCCGGGCATCTCAGACATCCGGTAACGGGGATGGGCCGTCCCGCTCCTCACGGGCCGTTCAGAAGTGGCCGTGCCCCGTGCGCTGCCGAGGGCTTTCACTCTCCCCTCTCGCTTTGGGCGGCTGCGAGGCACTTGCTTCGTCTACACCTTTTTATATTGGCCCGCTTAGGTGGCAGGCCCTTTTATGGCGCCGCTCCGGCGCTATATGGTATGAATGGCGTTTCCGTCCGCCGCCAGCGCCGCCTCCCGCACCGCCTCCGCCAGGGTGGGGTGGGCGTGGATGGTCTCTGTCAGCTGTCTCGCCGTGGCGCCCAGCCGGATGGCCATAGCCGCCTCCGCAATCAAATCCGTGGCGCGGGGGGCCAAAATATGCACGCCCAGCAGCTTCCCGGAGGTCTTGTGGGCAACCACCTTGACCAAGCCCTCGTCCCCCTCAATCAGCGCCCTTCCGTTGGCCGCCATGGGGCACCGCCCCACCTTATAGGGCACCCCGGCCTCTGTCACCTGCTCCTCGCTAAGCCCTACGCCGGCAAGCTCCGGGTCAATATAGACGCAGGAGGGGCAGACCTCCCCACGGTACACGGCGCGGCCCCCGGTGGCGTTTTCCGCCGCGATCTCTCCCATGGCCGACGCGGTATGGGCCAGCATCACCTGCCCCACGCAGTCGCCGATGGCGTAGACCCCCGGGGCGCTGGTCTGCATCTTCTTGTCCACCAGAATGCGGCCCCGCTCGGTCTCAACTCCGGCCGCCTTCAGGCCCAGACCGGCGGTCTCCGGTCTGCGCCCAACGGCCACAAGCAC
Source organism: uncultured Oscillospiraceae bacterium (assembly GCA_964415275.1). Taxonomy (GTDB): domain Bacteria; phylum Bacillota; class Clostridia; order Oscillospirales; family Oscillospiraceae; genus JAEWRY01. Next base: position 3,637 of record CAYPZF010000005.1, read on the forward strand.
CTTTTCCGCTTCAAGGGAGATCGGGCCGCCGTCCTTGTCCACGGCCCGCACCCTGGCGCCGGCCGGGCCGGGCTCCACGGCCAGCACCCGGCACCCGAGCAGGAACCGCACGCCGCACGCCTCCATCCGTGCCTGGGCCAGCTGTGTCAGCTCCCCGTCCATCATCGGCAAGATCTTGGGGAGCATCTCCAGCACCGTCACCTCTGTCCCAAGCCGGGCATAGGCCCAGGCCAGCTCCACGCCGATGACGCCGCCGCCAATCACTGCCATGCTCTTTGGAATCTCCGGCAGGGACAGCGCCCCGGTGGAGTCGATGCAGCTACTGTTTTCCTGGATGCCCGGGATGTCCGGTATGACCGGGGCCGAGCCGGAGGCGATGATGACCCGGTCGGGGGTCAGGGTCTCCTCCGCGCCGTCCGGCCGCCGCACCCGCAGCGCCCCGGGACCGGTGAACCCGGCCTCTCCCGTCAGGACTTCCACCTGATGGTGCGCCATCAGAGCAGCGACGCCCTCCCTGAGCCGGTCGGAGACATGCTCCTTGCGGGCCTGGAGGACCCCCCAATCAACACTCAGCCCCTCCGCCTGGATGCCCAGGTCCCCCGCGGTCCGCATCCGGGCGTACAGCCCCGCGCTGTGCAGGATGGTCTTGGTGGGGATACAGCCTACATTCAGGCAGGTGCCCCCCAGCTTGTCCCGCTCGATCAGGGTCACCCGGGCGCCGCGCCGGGCGGCGCCGATGGCGGCCACATACCCGCCGGGGCCACCCCCAATCACCGCGACATGGACAGGCGCCTCGTCCTGCGTCTGCGCCCCGGCCGCCTCCGCCTCCGGGAACAGGTCGGGCAGTTCTTCCCCCGCCGCGCCCAAGATGGCCACAGGCTGGCCGCAGGCCGCGGACTGACCCTCCGCCACGAGGATGCGCAGCAGCGTGCCGCTATAGGCGCTGTTTACCTCAACCGCCAGCTTGTCCACGGACGCGGAGAAAAGCGGTTCGCCCTCCCGGATCTGGTCCCCCACCTTTTTGCGCCATTTCCGCACGGTCCCTCTTTGCGCGTCCCGCTTGAGCTGCGGCATCAAAATCTCTGTGGCCATGGGTATCCCCCTTCCTCTCGCGTCCTTCGGCCCCGGCGCCGCGTCTGAGTGTCCGGGGCACGCCTCGCCGCCGCCGCGGCAACATCACCTGAAGGCCATGACGGCCAAAACGCCGTCATGGCCTTCAGGGTGGTTCAGATATCACTTAAAATCATGTTCAAACTCATTCAGCGCGTCCATCAGCGTGGTGGAGGCGTAGGCCATGCTGGGCCCGGCGCCAAATCCGCTCATTGACAGCAGGGCGGCCGCCAGGATCTCCTCCCGGGTGGCGCCCGCCTCATAGGCCGAGTACACATGGTACACGATGCAGTACTGGCAGCGGTTATAGACACTGATGCCCACACTGATGAGCTCCTTCACCTTGTTGGGGAGCACATCGTCTCCGAGCACGGTATCCTGTAGTTCCAAAAAGGCCTGCATGCTCTTTCCGCCGGCCGCGGCCAGCGACTCGACGCCGTCGTTAAATTCCTGGAGAATTGCTCTTACATCCTGCATGTTCCCGCCCCCTCTTCTGCCGCTTATGGCATGTTAATGGATAGTGCCATGGTAACAATTATCCCCATGGTTGTCAAGATGGTTGTCCGGCCCGGCCTACGTGCCGCTTTTGAAGCTGGCGAGGACCTGCTGGTGCTCCGCGTAGGTCTTGGCGAACTCGTGCCGCCCGGTGCCCGGGTTGAGCGCGTAGTAGTAATACCCGGTGCTCTCCGGGTACATGGCGGCCCGGATGGCCACCATGCCGGGGTTGGCGATGGGCCCGGGGGGCAATCCCTTGTGCCGGTAGGTATTATAGGGGCTGTCCACGCTCCCATAATCGGCCTGGGTCACGGTGCGGCCGGTCACATAATAGATGGCGGCATCAATGTTGAGGTAGCCCGCGGTCTCGGCGGACGGGTTATTCAGCCGGTTGTAGATGACCGAGGCGATCCGCCCCTGGTCGGTGCCGTCGGTCTCCTTTTCAATGAGCGACGCGACGGTGAGGACCTCGTAAATGCTGCGTCCGCTGTCCAGTACCTCCTGGCGCAGCTCATCGGTGAGCCTTGTGTCAAAGCCCAACAGCATCTTGTTGATGACGTAGAGCGGGTCTTGCCCCATATAAAAAATATAGGTGTCGGGGAACAGATAGCCCTCCAGCCGGGTGGGCTCTCCCAGGGGAATCTCCTGCAGGAAGGAGAAGTTGTAGTTGTGGTTGGCCGCCTTCTCGTTGAGCTTCTCCACCGTGGACACGCCCTTGTCCTCCAGAAGCTGGAAGACCTGGGCCACGGTGTATCCCTCCGGGATGGTGACCGACACCTGCTGCCGACTGGGGGAATTGGAGCCTAGGTTTGTGATGATGGCGCGGTAATCCATCTCGGTGTTGAGCTCAAAGGTACCGGGGGTGATGGTGTCCTTTGCGCCGGTCATGAGGGAGAAGAGGCGAAAGAAGGACTTGTAGTTGATGATGCCGGCCTCTTCCAGCTCGTCCACGATATCGCCAAGCCGCTCCCCCTCTTCAATGGTGATGATGGCAGTGTGCGCCGGTTTGTTGAGGGCGAGCACGTCGTTGGCGGCCACCCACCCTACCCCGGCCAGCAGCGCGGAGACACCAATGATAAACAGCACATAGAGCAGCGTTCCGGAAGGGCCCCGGCGCTTCCTCCGGCGGCGCGCCGCGGCATTGCCCCTGGTTTCCTCCTGGGGCGAGGACCTTCGGCCGCCCGGGGTCTGCCTTCTTTTTTCTTCTTTTGGCATGAGAACAGCTCCTTTGTCGTGAACCGCTGAGGGACCCATTGCATAGAATGGCCCAAATGGCAAAAGTGAGGTGAAAGGGTCATGTGCTGTGGAAATAACTGGGGTGGAAATAACTGGGGTGGAAACAACTGCCTCTGGATCATCCTGATCATCATCGTCCTGTTCTGCTGCTGCGGTTCCGGATTCGGCTCCGTAGGCGGTGATGTCTGTGGTTGTGGCTGCAACAACCGTTGCGGCTGTAACGACGGCTGTTGCTGCTAATCTGCATACTTAGGGGTGTGGTGTAAGGCGGGGGTCCCCCCGCCTTATGCTATGCCCGAAACAGGCGGGTCTCCGTCACCACCAGCGCAACGGGTCTGTCATGGGGCTCCCGGGGCAGTTCGTCCCGCAGCAGCGCATCCCGGCACAGCGCCGCGGTCCCGCCTTTGTAGTGTTCCAGATAGCGGTCATAATAACCGCCGCCCTGACCCAGCCGGTAGCCGCTTTTGTCGCAGCACAGGGCGGGCACAAGGATGAGGTCCAGGGCCTCCTTCGGCAAAACCGGGCAGGCGGGCGGCGGCTCCGGAATGCCGTAAGCCCCGGGGCGGAGCTCGTCCAAATCAAAAATACGCCGGGCCTCCATCCCCCTGTCCGGCAGGCACCTTGGCAGCGCCACCGTCTTGCCGGCGGCCAGCAAAGCGGAAATCAGAGGCGCTGTCCGGGGCTCAATCCCCACGCCGTAGAAAAGGAGGACCGTCTGGGCGGCAGCAAGGACAGGCAGGCTGAGGGCCCATGCCAGCAGCGCTTGGTCGGAGGCCCGCCGGGCCTCTTTGCCCAGCGCCTCCGTCTCAGCGCGTACATGGGCGCGCAGCGCCCTTTTCTCCTCAGTGACGATAGCAGACATCCTCTTTTACGCGGAGGGCCTCCTCCGGACCGGCCAGCACCTCCACCAGCTTGAGGCCGAACTCGAAGGCGGAGCCGGCGGCCTCTCCGGTGATGATCCGGCCGTGGGCCACCACACGCTGCCCCTTTTGCACCACGGCGGACCCCATGTCGCCCTCCATGCCCGGATAACAGACGGCGGGGCGGCGGTCCAGAATCCCCAGGTGCGCCAAAATGGTGGGCGCGGCACAGATCGCGGCCAGGTACCGGCCCTGCTCATGGGCCTGCTGGATGAGCGCGAGGGCAAATAGATTCATTTGAATGGATTCCACTCCGCCCATGCCCCCAGGGAGCACCAGCATCTCTATCTGTTCCGGATCCACCTGACTCAGGGTCAAGTCCGGAACCACCGTAATGCCGTGCCCTCCGGTGACCGGGCCCTCCTCCAAGCCGACCAGGGCCACGTCACGTCCGGCACGGCGGAGCAGGTCGGCGGGGACAACGGCTTCCATCTCTTCAAAGCCATCTCCGAGCAAAATATAGACCATAATAACTCCTCCTGTTCCAATCAGCGATTTTCTTCCAGTGCGGCGGCGATCAGCCGCCATATCTCGTTGTGAATGTCCTCCACGGTGCGCAGCGTGCCCCCCGCGTCCGCGCAGGAGACCGTATGCCACCCGAAAAAGGCGGCGGCGGCCTGGGCGGTGCGGCGGCAGAGCGCCAGATAATCGGTGTCCACCTCGTGGATGTCGCCCTTTGTGTGGGTCTCCCCCTCGCGCCGGCGCAGGTTTTCCACCGCCAGGGCGGTGGGCATATCCAAATAGAGCACCAGCGAGGGCCAGGGCAGCCCCAGCTTATCACATTCAAAGTCAAAGAGCCAGCGGAAAAAGTCCTCCCACTGGTCCTCAGGCAGCTTGCAGGCCTGGTGCACCGCGTTGGAGGTGGTGTACCGGTCGGCCAGGACAAGCCCGCCGTCCTCATAGTACCGGCCCCAGACCTTTATTAACGAGGCGTACCGGTCCACCGCGTAAAAGGCGGACGCCGCGTAGGCGTTTACATCCTCCGGGCGGGCGCCAAATTCACCTTGCAGATACATCCTCAGCAGCGCGGAGGAGGGCTCGTTATACTGGGGAAACACCAGACGCTGGAAGCCAACGCGCTCCCGCTCCAGCCGGGCGCAGAGGCGGGAGAACTGCGTGGACTTTCCCGACCCGTCCGTCCCCTCAAATACGATGAGTGTTCCGGCCATGTTTTCTCTCCCGTTCATTGTTTCCCCCGCGCACCCGCGGCCCGCAGTAAAAACAGCGGGAGCCTTGCCATCCGCCCAAAGCGGCTGGGCTGTGAGAGCAGGCGATACAGCCATTCCAGGCCAAGCCTTTGCCACCCCTCCGGCGCCCGCTTGACCTGCCCGGAGAACACGTCAAGGGCGCCGCCCAGGCCAACCATGAGGCCGGCCCCCGTCTGTGGCCCGCAGCGCGCCATCCACTGCTCCTGCTTTGGCGCCCCGAGACAGACAAACACCACATCGGCACCGGAGGTCCGGATGGCCTCCACCACCGGGGCATCCTCCCGGAAGTAGCCGTCGTGGGTGCCGCAGAGGGTCAGGCCCGGATACCGCGCCTCCAGCCGCCGGGCCGCCTGTTCGGCAACCCCGGGCCTGGCGCCCAGCAAAAAGAGCCGCCCGCCCTCCTTCGCCATCCTGTCCATCAGCCCCGCGGCAAAGTCGATGCCCGGTACCCGCTCTCTGAGCGGACGTCCCAAGATCCTGGCGGCGTGGAGAATGCCGATGCCGTCCGGGAGCACCAGATCGGCACGGTTTAACAGCCCGTTGTAGGACAAATCCCTCCGGGCCAGCTCCACAATCTCCGGGTTGGGGGTCACCACATAGTGAAACCCGTCTGCTTTTGCCAGTGCCGCGCCAGCGTCCACCGCCTGCGCCAGTGTAAGGTTGTCAAACGCCACGCCTAAGACATCTGTTTTCAAAGGACAGGACCCTCCGTATACTCCCTAATCCCATGCATTTTACCACAATACAGCCAAAAAGTCCACGGGAAAAGCGTCTAAGAAGCGGGGCCGGTTCCCTCAGACGGCGGCGGGTCCGCCGACAGCGCAAAAGGAGGGCGCCCCGGCGCCGCGCGTCATTGACAGCCCCCTGGTTTTGCGTTATAATACTTGAGCAATTATCGGTGCCGCCCCGCGCAGTCACACGCGCCCGTAGCTCAGCAGGATAGAGCGGCCGCCTCCTAAGCGGCAGGTCGGGGATTCGAATTCCTCCGGGTGCGCCAAAATGCCGTGAAACCAGGTTGGTTTCACGGCATTTTCATGCTCCGGCGGCCCGATGAACGGACAGGCCGCCCTGATTGCTATACAATGTGGAAGTCATCGGCTTGAATGCGGTAATAGATTTCTCCGTCCTCCTCATAGCGCTCCCAAACGCCGGTCACCTCCACCTTTGTCTCATTTTCCGGGTAGTCGTCAGGATAGGTGTGCTCGCCCGTCCACAGAAATTCAAGCCCCTGGGCACAGCAGGCGGTGGCGTCCTGGATAATCACAAAATGATAGTATTGCTCCGTCACGTCATAATAGCTCGCATAGTACAGGCCGCGCATTCTGATGGTCTTCCCGACGTAGCTGTCGGGCTCCACCATCATATTGAACACCTCGCCATATACCATGGTGCTGCTCAGCGCCGTCAAATCGAGGTCGACGCTCACCAGGGATGTTTCGGAGGGCGCTTCGCCGGCTTGATCGCCGCACCCCGCCAGCAGCACCAGCATGAGGGCCACGGCGGCAAACAGAGTCAGGTGTTGTTTCACTGCGCACCTCCCGAGAGGGCGCCCAACAGGCTGAACAAGGCGAAGGCGGCGATATGCACGGCGACGATGGTCGAGCCCACCGGCGTCCCCGCCAGGATGGAAATAAAGATGCCCAGGGCCGAGCTGATGACAGAGATGACAACCGAGCAGAGCACGACGGCCCGAAAGCTCTTAAACACCCGCATCGCCGAGAGCGCGGGGAAGATCACCAGCGCGGAGATCAGGAGCGACCCAACCAGGTTCATGGCAAGGACGATGACAAGGGCGGTGAGCACCGCGATCAGCAGGTTGTATCCGCTTGTGTTTGTCCCTGTCGCCTTGGCAAAGCGCTCGTCAAAGGTCACCGCAAATATTTTGTTGTAAAAAAGGAGAAACACCACAATCACAATGGCCGACAGCCCTATGCTGATGTAAACATCGGTTGGCCTGAGCGTCAAAATAGAGGTAGAGCCGAACAGGGTGGCGCACACATCCCCGGACAGGTTGGACGAGGTGGAAAAGAGATTGATCAGCAGATAGCCGATGGCAAGCGCGCCCACGGACAGCATTGCCACCGCCGCGTCACCCTTTATTTTTGTGTTCTGCCCGGTGCGGAGCAGCAGCGCCGAGCACAGCACTGTGACCGGCGCGGTGACCAGAATGCTGTTGGACACGTTTAATACAGCGGCCACCGCGACGGCGCCAAAGGCCACGTGGGACAGTCCGTCCCCGATGAAGGAGAGCCGCTTCAGCACCAGCGTCACGCCGAGCAGCGCGGAGCAAAGCGCGATTAAAATGCCCACAATCAGCGCGTAGCGCACAAAGGGGAACGAGAGATACAGCGCCAGCTTTTCAATCATCGCATTCACGGCGCGTCACCTCCCGTTGCGGTCCCATACGCCCTGCCCACATCCGTGGCGGCATACTCCTCCCTGCGCCCGAAAAACAGGGGGCCGGCGCCAAGGTGCAGAATATGGCTTGCGTATTTCATGGCCGCCGGAACATCGTGGGAGATCATGACAACTGTGATGCCGCTCTCCTTGTTCAAGCACTCGATCAGCCTGTACAAATCCTCCGCCGCCTTGGGGTCCAGCCCCGCGGCCGGCTCATCCAAAAGCAGCAGCTTCCGGGTGGCGCACAGGGCCCGCGCCAAAAGGACCCGCTGCTGCTGGCCGCCGGAGAGCTCCCGGTGGCATCGCCTGGAGAGGCTGGAAATACCCAGCCTCTCCATATTCTCGCGCGCAAGCTCTTTTTCAGCCCGGCTGTAAAAGGGGCGCAAGCCGCAGCGGTTCAGGCATCCGGAGAGCACAATCTCGTACGCCGAGGCGGGAAAGTCCTTTTGCACCTCCGTCTGCTGCGGCAGGTAGCCGATTTCGTTTTGCCTGAGTCCGTCTCCAAACTCTATTTCCCCTTCGATCAGCGGGAGCAGCCCCAGCACAGTTTTCATGAGCGTGCTCTTGCCGGACCCGTTTTCTCCGACAATGCAAAGGTAATCCCCCGCGCAAACAGAAAGGCTCACACCCCGTATCACGGCCTTCCCCTCATACCCTAAGGAAACGTTTTTCATGCTTACAAGCGCCATCCCCCGCCGCCTTTCTTATGACAGCGCTTTCTTGAGCACGTCGAGGTTGCTTTCCATAACGGAGAGATAGGTCGTGCCGGAGGCGACATGCCGCGCGGTCACCGATTGCATCGAGTCCAGTACAAGAACCTGCTGGTTCTTGGCGGCCGTGTTGTCGATGACCGTTCTGGCAATGGCTTGGTCGGTCCCTTCAATGACCATCACGTGGGCAAGCCCCAGCTCATCCATCTTGCCCGCGAGGAACACGATGGTTTCAAAACTGGCCTCGGACTCGGCGGAGCAGCCGGAAAACGCCGCGTAGTAGGACAGGCCGTAGTCGTCCGCCAGATATCGGAAGGGGAAGCGGTCGCAAAACAGCAGGGTCTTGACGGCGGCGGCGTCCACCGCGCTTTGATACGCAGCGTCCAGCTCCGCCAGCTTTGTGTTGTAGGCCGCCGCGTTAGCCGCGTAGACGTCCGCGTTTTCCTCGTCCAGCCTGGCCAGCGCCCCGGCAATGTGGTCACAGATGGCCTGGGCGTTCTTGAGCGACAGCCACACATGCTCATCCGACGCGTGGGCGTGGCCGTGTCCGGTCATGGCCGCGGCAATCTCCTCCCCCGCGGCGTCGGACTGGAAATAGGTGGGGGACCAGTGCTCCACAGCCGTCAGCGCTTCAAAGCCCTCGTCTCCGTAGCGCAGATGGAAGTGGGGGCTCTCGTGCTCCCCGTGTCCGTCCCCGTGCTCCTCCTCATGTCCGTCCCCGTGCCCGTCTCCGGTGCCGTGGTCGGAAAAGGCGATATAGCGGGGCACGCCCGCCGCACCATCCTCCGCCTCAAAGCCATACCACACCGTCCCGCCGTGGTCGCTCTCCACCAACCTGTAGCCGAGGTACGTATAATGGGCGGAAACCCCGCCAAAGTCGACGGACCCGTCCGATATGGTAAGCGCCTCGTAGTCTGATTGCCAGCGCTGGGCATACGCGGCCTTTTGCGCCTCAAACTCCACGCCGTTTGCGTGGGCATTGTGCTCCACATATTCATCCAGCACGCCGTCTTGCAGCGCCGTTTCAACCGTCGTCCAGCTCCCCTGCCAGTCGGCCAGCGGCCTGTCCCGGATGGCGTCGGGGTCAATCTCACCATGGCTGTGCGCATGGCTGTGCTCCATCCCCTCGACGACCTCCTCCTCCTTCGCCTTGTCGCCCAGAGCCTCCACCATATTGACGACAACCATGTCCTGGTTTATGGCTGTTTCCAGCACATCGTCCACCCACGCGTCTGATTCCCCGCCTACATAAATAAACATGTCGCAGGCGGATACATGCGCGATGTCCTCCACCGTGGGCTGATAGCTGTGCAGATCCACGCCGTCGTCCAAAAGGAGCGTGAGCGCGATGTCCCCGGGGTTGTCCCCCAGGATTTCCCGCACCCAATCATATTGGGGAAAAGTGGTGGCCACGATGCTGCGCGCTCCGGTGTCCGTCCCGGCATCGTGACTGTCCGCCGGGGGCGTCTGATCCGTGCAGGCCGAAAGAGCCGCAGCCATAAAAACCCCTGCCAACAGGCAGGATAACCTTCGTTTCATACTTCTACCTCCTCCAAATTTAGCCGCCCAAAAAGGGGACAAAAATACAAGGAAACACATAGAGCCCCCCGATGGCGCGCATCAGGAGTCCTGGTTGCCTTGCGTGATGTTCGGCTTAATCCAGAAGTTTTACCTTTAATGAAACCGGGGTGGCTGCCCTCCGGACATAGGAGGTAACCACACAGCCGCCGACCAAAAGACAGACGGCATAGGTGACGGCGGCCACTGCCGCGCCGGAATGCAAAAGGCTCCGGATCAGGGCGTGGCAAAGCTGCAGCTCCAGGCAAATATGGCAATGATGGTCGGTGCAGTCATGCTCGGATTCCAGCGCGATAAAGGCATAGGAAAAGACCACCACAGAGCAAAGCCCAACGCACAGCAGCAGGGCGGCAATCCGCTTTTTCATCGTCCCTTCCCCCATTCCCCCATGCGCGGGACGGGCACTGCCCGACATACGCGCGATCCGCTTGGAAGGCCCCTCCCCGGAACACCCCCCGGTCTGCGGCTCCTCCATAAAATGGATTGTACCATAAGGGGCTTCCCACAGTCAATCTCTTTCCAGGCATATGGGCCTGCCCCCCGGGCGGAGCCGTCTCCGGCAAGCGCGGCAAGGCACGGTAACGGAAGGCGCTCAGCGGCGCCGCTGTCCATGCCTGCGGCACCCCCGGCCGCACCCGCTTCCCGACCCGTCGCAGAGCCGGTACTTTCCGCCCTCAATGAGCAGTACCTTTCCGTTTACCAATGATTCCGCCAGCTTTTTTCTGGCCCCGGTATAAATGCCCTGCACTGTCGTGCGCGCCACATTCATCTGCCCCGCGCACTCCTCCTGTGTAAAGCCCTCCAAATCAATGAGCCGGATCGCCTCATACTCGTCCACCGTCATGGTGACATACTCCTTGGCGCCCCCAGAGGAATCAAGCGGCCCGAACTTGCTGTTTTCAGGCAGACAGCACACCTTTCTCCCTTTCGTTGGCCTTGACATCGTTCCTATCCCCTCAACTTCAGTCAGATATGTCCTAATACGATCTGCTGTGGATATTATAGCAGATTACCGACATACGTCAACAATCGCCCCGTGCTCCGGCGGAGGGCGGAGCGGGCAGGCTCAGTCAGCCGTCCATCCCTCCCGGGTGATGTCCTCCACAAGCCGCTCAAAACTCTGAAACGCGTTGGGAATCGCGTACGTCCCCCGGAGCGCCCCGCGGTCCGCCCAGACCCACCCCGGGGGCAGAGTCTCGTCCGCCGCCGCGACCACGAGGGCGGTCATATGCCACTCCAGGTGGGTAAAGATGTGTTTTCCCGTCCCGCCGAAGGTGACCGACGCAGGGCGCACACCCCACGCCTCCGGCGTCCGCCCGGTGCCGGAGCGCTCGTTGGGATACTCCCAGAGACCGGCCAGCAGGCCCTTCTCCCCCCGCCGGCGCAGGGCAACCCTGTGATTGTGGCAGAGGAAAAAGACCGTCCGCTCCTCCACCCGCCGCGCCTTTTTCGGGGCCTTGACCGGCAGCGTGTCCGTGCGGCCGGTCAGGTTGGCCGCGCAGAAGGAGGCCGCCGGACAGCGGGCGCACAGCGGCGCGCCGTTGGGCAGGCACACGGTGGCGCCCAGCTCCATCAGGGCCTGGTTGAAGTCGCCGGGGGCGGCGAGCGGGACCACCTCTCTCAGGGCCTCGGTGACCCTGCGGACCATGGCGGGGGTGGAGATATCGGTGTCGTCACCCGTGACCCGGGACACCACCCGCATCACATTCCCGTCCACCGCGGGCACAGGCAGGCCGAAGGCGATGGAGGCGATGGCGCCGGCGGTATAGGGCCCCACACCGGGCAGCGATAAAATGTCCTCATAGGCGCCGGGGAACACACCGTCAAACTCGGCCATAACCCTCCGGGCGGCCTTTTGAAGGTTGCGGGCCCGGTTGTAGTAGCCAAGCCCCTGCCATAGCTTTAACAGCCGGTCCTCCGGGACCGCCGCCAGATGGGCGATGGTGGGCAGCTCGTCTATAAACCGGGTGAAATAATCTATGACAGCGGCCACCCGGGTCTGCTGCAGCATCAGCTCGGAGACCATCACCTTATAGGGCGTCGGGTCGGACCGCCAGGGCAGCGCCCGCGCATGTTCCCGAAACCACTCCAGCAGAGGGATCGGCAGTTGTTCCAATTGTTGTCTCATGTTCTTTATTATATAACACTCCCGCCGAATTTTCAACGAAGAGCCGTCCGGAGCCACATGGCTCCGGACGGCTCTGGTCCCGGTCCCCGAACCGGGGTTAACCGCTCTCGCGCGCCACGACAACCCC
>CAYPZF010000006.1:0-15490 GCA_964415275.1 uncultured Oscillospiraceae bacterium
AGGCCTATCTGGGCGGCTAGAGCAGCTGTAATTGCATAAAACTGGAACACCCGGCGGTCTTCTCCGCCGGGTGTTTTTATGCTATGATGGGGGTGCCATTTTGAAAAAGGAACGGTACATACGATGCCAAACTATTTTACACACCTCACCCTCGGCGCCCAGGTCCTCGCCGCGCTGCCAAGCAGTCTGGCCCAGCGTCTGAGCGCGGAGCGCACCGCGTTTGACCTGGGCTGTCTGGGCCCTGACCCGCTGTTCTTTTATCGCCCGGCGCTGCCCAACCAGGTGCGTCGGGAGGGCCGCGCCATGCACAGGCAGACCGCGCTCCTCCCACTGGAGCGCCTCAGGCGCGCTGTGGATGAGGGCCAGGCCATGGCCGCCGGGTATGCCGCCGGCTTTCTCTGCCATCTGGCTCTGGACAGCCTTTGCCACCCCTATGTGGAGGCCTGGGCGTCGGCGGGGCCCGCCACCCATCTGGCCATAGAGGCGGAGTTCGACCGCCTGCTCATGGCCCGCTTCGGCGGCAAGACGATGACCCGCCGTTCCCACATGCCCCCCGTGGCGGAGCCGTCGGTCTATGAGGCGGCGGCCCGCGCCTACCGGGCTGTGACCGCCAGGCAGATGGAGGTCGCGTACCGCGCCATGGTGCGGTGCACCTGTCTGCTGGCCCGCGGATACGGCAGCGCCCTGGGCCGCGCCATGGCCCGGCTCTTCCATCGCCTGCCGTCTCCGCGCCCCGCGCGCGGCATTGTCCCGGATCAAACGCCGGACCCCGCCCGCGTGGGGAACAACCGCACCCTCCTGCTCCTGATGGACGCGGCCGTCACCGAGGGTGCCGGCTGCGTGGCTGAGTTTTTCTCCACGCCAGACCACAGGCCACTGTCCGCCCGGTTCGACCGGGACTTTTTCGGATGCGCCCATGCGCCCGGGGCCCTGTCGTTCGCGTAGCGTTCACCGGGCGGCTCCACCCCGTTTTTTTCTTTTGTAATATAGAAATAAAAAAGCGCGGCCTCTCATTGCCTCCTTATGGGCAATTCGTCAAAATATCAACGACCTTTTCCTTGCTTTTTTTGCTACCTTGCGCTATAATTCTTTCTGTCATTGTCTAAAGCACATTTGCATGTGTGCCGTAGACGCTTTATCATCTTGCGGGCCCTCTCGCCCGCAAAAAAATCGGAGGATGAACAATGAAAAGATTACTTGCGCTTCTTCTCACCTGTCTCATGGCGTTCGGCTTACTGACCGGATGCGTGGAGGACCTGCCGGACGTCAATGCGGAGAACGGGGTCATCATCGAGAGCGAAGACCCCGGCGAAACCGGGTCCGGCGACGCAAAGGTCGTCAAGATCGGCGTCTACCAGCCCGCTTCCGGCGACAACGGCGCCGGCGGCAAGCAGGAGTCCCTAGGCATTCAGTATGCTCACTCCATCCAGCCCACTGTGGAAATCAACGGCGAGACCTACAACGTCGAGCTGGTCCCCGTGGACAATCAGTCCTCCAACGACAAGGCCGCCACCGCAGCCGGCCAGCTGGTGAGCGCGGGCGTCTCCGTGGCGCTGGGCTCTTATGGCTCCGGCGTCTCCATTGCCGGCTCCGACACCTTCCGGGACGCGGGCATCCCCGTGATCGGCATCACCTGCACCAACCCCGCCGTGACCGAGGGCAACACCCACTACTTCCGCATCTGCTTCCTGGACCCCTTCCAGGGCACTATTCTGGCCAACTTTGCCGCCGACAACTTTGAGGCCACGACCGCTTACACCCTCAACAAGCAGGGCGACGACTACTCCGGCGGCCTGTGCTACTACTTTAAGGACGCCTTCGAGGCCCTGGGCGGCACCGTAATCGCCGCTGAGTTCCCCGACGGCACCAGCGACTTCACCTCTTACATTGTCGCCGCCAAGAACGCCGGCGCCGACGTCTTCTTCTCCCCCGTCTCCACCGAGGCGGCCGCCCTCATCATTGACAATGCCAACGCTCAGGGCCTGGGCATGCCCATCCTGGCCGGCGACACCTGGGACTCCAACGTGATCACCGAGGCCGCCACCGGCAAGGACGTCAACGTCTACGTCACCACCTTCTACCAAGAGGGCGGCAACCCCGAGTTTGACGCCGGCGTCAAGGAGTGGATCAATGCCGACGCCACCCGTCTGGCCAACAACAACGGCAACGACATGATCGCCGCCGTCACCGCCATGGGCTATGACGCCTACTTCGTGGCCCTTGAGGCCATCAAGGCCGCCGGCTCCACCGAGCCCGCCGCCATCAACGAGGTCCTCTGGAACGTCACCTACTCCGGCGTGTCCGGCGACATCGCCTTTGAGCCTGTCAACGGCGACGCCATCCGCGACGTTGCTTATGTCAAGGAAGTCAACACCGAGACCGGCGTTTGGGACTTCATCGCCGTACAGGGCGTGGGCGGGTAACGCTCATCCCTTCAACTAAAATCGCGCGTGACGGGGGCAATTGCCCCCGTCACGCATGAGAACATCAATTTGGGGGCTGCCTCGAAAGGGACATGCCGTGTACGACGGGCTTTTTCGAGACAGCCCACAAAACAGGAGGCCCCTCCTATGAATTTTATCAACCAAAATCTATCCTATCTGCTGGCCGGCATCTCAGCGGGCGGGCAGTACGCGTTGATTGCCATCGGGTACACGATGGTGTACGGCATTCTCCGCCTCATCAACTTTGCCCACGGCGACGTGTTTATGGTGGCCGGCCTGATGATGGTTTATCTCTCGGCCAGCCTGCCTCTCTACATAACCATTCCCCTCATGATTCTGTTCACGGTCTTGCTGGGTCTCCTCATCGAGCGGGTGGCCTACAAGCCTCTGCGCTCCGCGCCCCGTATGTCGGTCATGATCTCGGCCATCGGAGTCAGCTATCTGCTCCAAAACCTGGCCCTCTACATCACCGGAGGATTGAACAAAAGCTATCCGGCCATTCCGGTCATCTCCCAGCCCGTCACGGTAGGTCCCGCCACCACAAAAATGGTCACGTTGGTCACCCCTATCCTCACCATCTTCCTGGTCATCGTGCTGATGCAGCTCATCAACCACACAAAAATAGGCATGGCCATGCGGGCTGTCGCGAAAGACTTTGAGACCAGCCAGCTCATGGGCATCAAGATTAACTCCGTCATCTCGGTGGCGTTTGCCGTCGGCTCTCTGCTGGCGGCCATCGGCTCGCTGCTCTATTTCACAAACTACCCCGGCGTCGTCCCCACCTCGGGCGCCATGCCGGGGCTTAAGGCGTTTGTAGCCGCCGTGTTCGGCGGCATCGGCTCCATCCCCGGCGCGGTTATCGGCGCGTTTATCATCGGCATCTGCGAAAATATTATCAAGGGCTTGGACGACATGCTGACGCAGCTCGGTATCCTGAAAACCGGGCTTGGCCTCACCACATTTTCCGACGCCTTTACCTTTGCGCTGCTCATTATTATTCTTGTCGTGAAGCCCACCGGGCTCTTCGGTGAGAAGGCCACCGACAAGGTTTGAGGTGTGCGTCATGAAGAAAAAGAACAAGCTGATTTTACCCGTCATCATCTGGGCGGCCTGCATCGCCCTTCTCTATATACTGGACCGGACGCTCCCCAGCGGACATATGCTGTTTATCGTCCTGAAAAAAGGCGCCATTTACGCCCTTGTGGCGGTCTCCATGAACCTGCTGAACGGATTTACCGGCCTCTTTTCCCTGGGCCAGGCGGGCTTCATGCTCATCGGAGCCTATACATATGCCATCTTTACCATCCCTGTGGAGGCCAAGGGCCGGGTCTATCAATACTACGACTGTATCGTCAACTTCAGCCTGCCCGTCGTGGTGGCTCTGATTCTGGCCGGCCTCTTCGCCGCCGTCTTTGCCTGGCTCATCGGCCTGCCTGTCCTGCGCCTGAAAAGCGATTATCTCGCCATCGCCACGCTGGGCTTTGCCGAGATCATCAAGGCCGTCTTTCTTTGGAAGCCCCTCGGCCCCATCACCAACGGCTCCAACCTGCTCAAGAACTTCCCCACCTTCAACAGTCTCATTCCCCCGACCTCTCGTTTTTATCCGATCTACACCAAGCACATCGCGTTTTTCTCCACGCTGTTCCCGCTGGCCGTGGCGGCCATCTGCATCACCCTCGTCGTGCTGCTCATCAACTCCTCCTACGGCCGGGCCTTCAAGGCCATCCGTGAGGACGAGATCGCGGCGGAGGCCATGGGCATTAACTTGGCCCGGCATAAGCGGCTCTCCCTCTGTGCCTCCTCCTTCTTCGCCGGCATCGGCGGCGCCCTGCTCGCCATGTTCCAGGCCACCATCGCCGCCGCCCAGTTCAAGTCGGCCATGACCTATGAGCTGCTGCTCATCGTGGTCATCGGCGGCATCGGCTCTATCTCGGGCAGCTGCATCGCGTCGTTCCTCTTCGTGGCCTGCTCCGAGTGGTGGCTCCGCTTTTTGGACAGTGAGATCGTGCTGGCCAACGGCTTTAAGGTCCCCTTCCTGCGCAACGGCTTCCGGCTGGTGGTCTTCTCCGTCATTATCATGATTGTGGTCCTCTTCTTCCGCCGAGGCATCATGGGCGATCAGGAGCTGCCAGATCTCTTGAGAAAACGGCTCAAACGGAAGAAGGAGGCGGTACAATGAGCGAGAACGTCCTCCAGGTCGAGCATATCACAATGCAATTCGGCGGTGTGGTGGCGGTAAACGACCTCTCTCTGGAGGTCAACCAGGGAGAGATTGTCGCCCTCATCGGCCCCAACGGTGCCGGCAAGACCACCGCCTTCAACTGTATTACCGGGATGTATGAGCCCACCAACGGCCGAATCTCCTTCCTGGGCCAGCCCATAGTGGAAAACTACCCCCAGGGCAAACTGCAAAAAACCTATGCCGGGGAGCATAAGGGCACCTTTACCCGCAGGCTCAGTCCCACCCCCGACCATATTACCAAATTGGGCATCGCCCGCACCTTCCAGAACATCCGCCTGTTCGGCGCGCTCTCCGTGTTTGACAACGTGCTGATCGCCAAGCACATGCGGGCCAAGCAGAACTTTCTCTCCGCCACCTTCCGCCTGAACGCCAAGGAGGAAAAGCGGATGAGAGAGGAGTCCATGGCGCTTCTGGAGGCGCAGAATCTGGACCATTTAAAGGATGAGGTGGCCTCCTCCCTGCCCTATGGTCTCCAGCGCCGCCTGGAGATCGCACGGGCCCTGGCCACCAATCCAAAGCTGCTGCTGCTGGACGAGCCGGCCGCCGGCATGAACCCCCAGGAAACCCAGGACCTCACCGACTTTATCAGGCAGATTCGGGAGGAGTATAACCTGACCATCTTTATGATTGAGCACCATATGGACCTGGTGATGCAGATTTCCAACCGCATCTATGTCCTGGACTTCGGTAAAATGATTTCTCATGGTTCCCCGGAGGCCGTTCAGAACGACCCCCGGGTCATTGAAGCGTATTTGGGGGTGGCGGAAGATGCTGAGGATTGACGGTCTGCGTGTCAACTACGGCGGCATCGAGGCCGTCAAGGGAATCTCCTTCGAGGTGCTGGAGGGCCAGATTGTCACCCTCATCGGGGCCAACGGCGCCGGCAAATCCACCACCCTGCGCACCATCTCCGGCCTGGTCAAGACCCACTCCGGCTCCATCACATTCTTAGGCGAGGACATCACCGGAAAAGCCCCCCACGAGATTGTCTCCAAGGGCATCACCATGGTACCGGAGGGCCGCCGGGTCTTCCCCGACCTCACTGTGCTGGAAAACCTGAAGATTGGCGCCTATCTCCGACGCGATAGTCTGAGCGACGACCTGGACCTGGTGTACCACCTCTTCCCCCGGCTCAAGGAGCGCACATGGCAGGCGGCGGGCACCCTGTCCGGCGGAGAGCAGCAGATGCTGGCCGTGGGCCGCGCGATGATGAGCCGCCCGAAGCTTATGATGATGGACGAGCCCTCCCTGGGCCTGGCCCCTCTGGTGGTCAAGGGCATCTTTGACATCATCAAGGAGATCAACCGCCAGGGCGTCACCATTCTTCTCATCGAGCAGAACGCCAATATGGCCCTCCACACCGCCCATGTGGGGTACGTGCTGGAGACCGGCCGCATCACCATGACCGGCCCCGGCAAAGAGCTTCTGGTCAACGAGGACATAAAGAAGGCCTACCTTGGGAAATAACACGGGGCGCGGACGGTCTACAGCGGATGTATCATCTCCTCGGGCCGGACAAGGCGGTCAAACTCCTCCGGGGTGAGGACGCCCAGCGCCACCGCCGCCGCCTTGAGCGTGGTGCGGTGTTCGTGGGCATACCTGGCGACCCCGGCCGCCCGTTCATACCCGATGTGGGGGTTGAGCGCGGTCACCAGCATGAGGGAATTGCCCAGGTGCGCCCTGATGGTTTCCTCGTTGGGCCGGATGCCCGCCGCGCAGTTGTCGTGAAAGGAGCGCATGGCATCGGCCAGCAGCCGGGCCGATTGCAGGAAGTTGTGGATGCAGACGGGCATAAACACGTTGAGCTCCAGGTTGCCCTGAGAGGCGGCCATGCCCACCGCCACATCGTTGGCCATCACCTGTACCGCCACCATGGTCAGGGCCTCGCACTGGGTGGGGTTGACCTTGCCGGGCATGATGGAGGAGCCCGGCTCGTTTTCCGGTATGGTAAGCTCTCCTATGCCGCAGCGCGGCCCGCTGGCCAGCCAGCGCACATCGTTTGCGATTTTCATCAGATTGGCGGCCAGCGCCTTCATGGCGCCGTGGGCAAAGACCAGCTGGTCCTTGCTGGTGAGCGCGTGAAATTTGTTGGGGGCCGTTACAAAGCGCTTACCCACCTGACGGGAGACCTCCGCCGCCGCCTCTTCCCCAAACCGGGGGTGGGCGTTGAGGCCGGTCCCCACGGCGGTGCCGCCCAGGGCCAGCTCCTCCAGGCCCTCACAGGCCGCCGCAATCATCTGCCGGCCCTTGCGCAGCATCTCCCGCCAGCCGCTGATCTCCTGCCCCAGTGTAATGGGGGTGGCGTCCTGCAAATGGGTGCGCCCGATTTTGATGAGATCCGCGTACCGCTCCGAGTGCTTGGCCAGCGTCCCCTCCAGCAGCGCGGCGGCGGGCAGCACCTGGTCCTCCAGGGCGACCTTCGCCGCGATGTGCATGGCGGCGGGGAAGGTGTCGTTGGAGCTCTGGGACCGGTTCACATGGTCGTTGGGGCAGACGCAGCCGGGCTCCCCCAGGAGCTCCCCGGCCCGGGCCGCCACCACCTCGTTGACATTCATGTTGGTCTGGGTTCCGCTTCCGGTCTGCCAGACAGACAGCGGAAACTGGTCCAGCCACCGGCCGGCCAAGATCTCATCGCAGGCGGCGGCAATGGCGCCGGCCCGGCGCGCGTCCAGCATCCCCAGCCTTTGGTTGGCCAGCGCGGCGGATTTTTTCAGGACGGCGAAGGCCCGTATCATCTCCACGGGCATCTTCTCCGTCCCAATTTTAAAGTTTTCCAGGCTGCGCTGGGTCTGCGCGCCCCAGTGCTTCTCGGCGGGAACCCTCACTTCTCCCATCGTGTCGTGTTCCACACGGTAGTCCATGGCAACCCCTCTCCCTTCGGGCAATGTCCTTCTGTTGTTCCGCTCGGTGGGTGCATTGTATCATGTCTCATCGTTTTTATCTATCACGCAACAGGAGATTGGCACGTTACAACTGATATTTTTCTCTATGGAGGTCAACCAGGTGGATTATGCAACCGAATCGCTCAAGCTGCATTACGCGCTCAAAGGCAAGGTAGAGGTTGTCCCCCGCGCGGCTGTAGACAGCCAGGAGGCCCTCGCCCTGGCCTACACCCCCGGCGTGGCCCAGCCCTGCCTTGAGATCCAAAAGGACGTCAACCAGAGCTACGCGCTCACCCGCCGCTGGAACACCGTAGCCGTGGTCACCGACGGCTCCGCTGTCCTCGGCCTCGGGGACATCGGCCCTGAGGCCGGTATGCCTGTGATGGAGGGCAAATGCGTCCTCTTTAAGGCCTTTGGCGGAGTGGACGCCATCCCCCTGTGCATCCGCTCCAAGCACACCGACGACATCGTGAATACCGTGCGGCTCCTGGCCGGCTCCTTTGGCGGCGTCAATCTGGAGGACATCTCCGCCCCCCGCTGTTTTGAGATTGAGCGCAGGCTGAAGGAGTGCTGTGACATTCCCATCTTCCATGACGACCAGCACGGCACCGCCGTGGTCGTCCTCTCCGGCCTTATCAACGCCCTGAAGCTGGTGGGGAAAAGGATGGAGGATGTGGAGGTTGTCGTAAGCGGCGCGGGCGCCGCCGGAATCGCCATCGCCAAGCTGCTCCTCTCCATGGGCCTCAGGCAGGTGGTCCTGTGCGACCGGAAGGGTGCCATCTACGAGGGGCGTGACGGACTCAACGAGGAAAAGAGGGAGGTGGCCGCCCTCTCCAACCGGGGGAGGAGGGCAGGCCCCCTGGCCGACATCATCCGGGGCGCCGATGTGTTCATCGGTGTGTCCGGCCCCGGCACGCTCACGGGCGATATGGTGAAGCGCATGGCCGGGGACGCCGTTGTCTTCGCCTGTGCCAACCCGGTGCCGGAGATTTATCCCGACGAGGCCAAGGCGGGCGGCGCCGCCGTGGTGGCCACCGGCCGCGGCGACTTCCCCAACCAAATCAACAATGTGCTGGCCTTTCCCGGCATCTTCCGCGGCGCGCTGGACGTGCGCGCCGCCGACATCAACGATGAGATGAAGATTGCCGCCGCCCGGGCCATTGCCGGTCTGGTCAGCGACAGGGAGCTCAGCGCCCAGTACATCATACCCGCCGCCTTCGACCCCCGTGTCAAAGACGCTGTGGCCACGGCCGTGGCGGACGCCGCCCGCAAGAGCGGCGTGGCGCGCATCTGACGGCGCCAAATGGCGGGAACCCGCCCCCTCGTGTCCGCCCCGGGTTTGCCAACCGGGGGCGGACACTAAATTTTGCTGTTTTTTTCTCGGCGCATCTATGCTACACTATAAGATAAAGAACCGCGCCTGTAACTCGTGCCTGTAAGGCGGGAGGGCCCCGGCAGGCCCTTTCCCATCTGATGATAGGGAGGAACGCACTATGGAGCTTCATCGCGTCAAGGAGATCCTGGAAGCCAAGGTCCTTTGTGGGGAAGACGCGCTGACGCGGGAGGTCCGCTCTGCCTGTGCCAGCGATTTTATGAGTGATGTGCTGGCCTTTGTGAAGGACCAGGCCCTGCTGCTTACGGGGATGGTCAACCCCCAGGTGGTGCGCACCGCCGAGATGATGGACATGAATTGTGTGGTGTTTGTCCGCGGCAAGGAGCCGGATGAGGTCACCATCCGGTTGGCGGAGGAGCGCAACATCGTCCTCATGTCCACCTCTCTTCGGATGTATATCGCCTGCGGACGCCTGTACACCCACGGTATGGAGGGTGAGTAGGGAATGGAGCCGCTTAAATTGAGCTATATCGTAGACAGTGGCGACCTGATTCAGGTGGGCGAGGCGTCCAGCAACATGAAAATGGCGCTGCGCAAGCTCGGCCTCCCGCCCGAAATCATTCGGAGGGCCTCCATCTGTATGTACGAGGGCGAAATCAATATGGTCATCCACGCGGACGGTGGCCTGATCGACGTGGAGATCGGCCTGGACAAAATTACCCTACGCATGAAGGATGTGGGGCCCGGCATTCCGGATGTGGCGAAGGCCATGGAAGAGGGCTTCTCCACCGCGGGCTCCCAGGCCCGCGGCCTGGGCTTCGGCGCCGGTATGGGCCTGCCCAATATGAGGCAAAACGCCGACGAGATGACCATCGAGACCGATTTGGGTGTGGGAACCACCGTAACCATTCAGGTGAGGGTTACAGCATGAAATGAACGTCCGGAGGTGACACTATGAAGCATTCCGTTGTCTTGCAGTACAACCGCTGTCTCGGCTGTACAACCTGCATCAAGAGCTGTCCCACCGAGGCCATCCGCGTCCGGAACGGCAAGGCCACCATTCTCAACGACCGCTGTATTGACTGCGGCGCCTGCATTCAAGCCTGTCCGCACAACGCCATCCGCTCCTTGAGCGACAAGCTGGACCAGCTCTCTCGATTTCAATACTGCGTTGCCCTGCCCGACCCCACGCTCTATGGCCAGTTTCAGAATTTAGACCGCATCGACCGCATTTTAAACGGCCTCCTCACCCTGGGGTTTCATAAGGTCTTTGAAGTGGCCCGGGCCGGTGAGCTCCTGGCCGACTATATGCGCAACTGCATCCACAGCACCACGGCGGCGGACAGGCCGCAGCTCTCCTCCGCCTGTCCCGCCGTTCTGCGGCTCATCCGTCTGCGCTTTCCCAAGCTCATCCCCCATGTGCTGCCCATCATCGCGCCGGTGGAGCTGGCCGCCATCCTGGCCCGGCGGGAGGCCGCGGCGGAAACCGGCCTTTCCCCGGAGGAAATCGGCGTGTTTTCCATTGTCCCCTGCTCCAGCCGGGTGACGGCGGCAAGCGCGCCGGACGCCCTGGCCGCCCCGGTCATCGACGGTGCCCTTGCCGTCCGGGACATATACTTTAAGCTGCTCACCCCCATGAAGGAGCTCCAGACAGAGGACCTCCTCCCGCTTTCCCACGCGGGTATCATGGGCGTGGGCTGGGCCTATCTGGGCGGCATGAGCGCCGCCCGGCTCAACGACAGCTATGTGGCGGTGGACGGCATCCGAAACTGCATTCGCATGCTGGAGGAGATTGAAGACGGCCGGCTGCCCGAGGTCGAGTTTATCGAGCTCAACGCCTGTGTCCGGGGCTGCGTGGGCGGCTGTCTCAACGTGGCAAACCCCTTCGCCGCGCACATGCGCATCAAAAAGCTGATGCATGATCTGCCCTTTGCCCGCAACCGCTATGACTCCAAGGCCAACGGGCAGGACATTCTATTCGGCCGCGCCCTCCAGTACATCCCCGCCTTTGTGCTGGACAGTGACCGGGGCGTGGCCCTGGAGAAACTGACAAAAATCGAGGAGCTGGCCCGCACCCTGCCCGGTCTGGACTGCGGCTCCTGCGGCGCACCCTGCTGCCACGCCTTGGCCGAGGATGTGGTCCTGGGCCGCGCCACCCTGGACGACTGCATTTTTAAGGTCCGGGAGCGGATGCAGCAGATGCAGAAGAGAACGGGCGATTGCAACGCGGACGACTATTTGCCGGCACCCTTCCGCCGCCGCCGCAGGGCGCTGGTCCCCCCCAACAGCGGGAAGGAGGAGGAAACATGACGGTGGAAGAACTGGTGAGGTCAGCCGCGCTCACCGCCTTCTCCATGCCAAATCCCCAGTGGACCGTCACCGGCGGCTACGCCGGCGACCTGCTCAGTTGGGTCATCGGCCGCGCGGAGGCCGGAAGCGCCTGGCTCACCATCATGTCCAACCAAAACGTGGCCGCGGTGGCGTTGATGAGCGATGTCGCCTGTGTCATCCTCACTGAGGGCGTCACCCCGGACCCCCTGCTGCTGGAGCGGGCCATCCAGCAAGAGGTCAACCTCTTGGGCAGCGAAAGGAGCACCTTCTCCATGGCAGCCGAGCTCTCCCGCCTGCTGGACGGGCAGACCGGGAAATAGCCCTCCCGCCCAACCGCTTACCTCTGTGCTTAAAGGAGTATGCCCTCTGTGAAGCTCTACTACGACCTTCATCTGCACTCCTGCCTCTCTCCCTGTGGGCATGAGGACATGACCCCCGCGAACCTGGCCGCCATGTGCGCCCTGGCGGGGTTACAAGTCGTGGCCCTCACCGACCATAACACCGTGGGAAACTGCGCCGCCTTCGCGTCTGCCGCCGCGTCCCACGGCCTTTTGGCCATCCCCGGTATGGAACTCACCACCGCGGAGGAGGTCCACGTCCTCTGCTGGTTTGAGACGCCGGAGGCCGCCGACGCGTTCGGCGCGCTGGTATACGAGCGCCTGCCCGCCCTGGAAAACAACCCCGCCCTCTTTGGCCCGCAGCTGCTGATGGACGCCGCCGACACCGTTCTCGGCCGGGAGCCGCGCCTTCTGGCGGCCGCCACGCAAATCGGCATCTATGAATTGGCCCCGCTGGTGGCCCGCTTCGGCGGCGTGGCCTGTCCCGCCCATATCGACCGGCCCTCCTTCTCCCTGCTCTCCAACCTGGGCCTCTGGGACCCCGCGCTGGGCTTTCTCTGGGCAGAGTGCTCCACCCGCTGCCCGAATGACTTTCTCGCCCACAGGCCCGACGTAACCGGTGTCAGCTTTCTGGTCAACTCCGACGCGCACCGCTTGGACCAAGTGGCCGGCGCCGCCCATGCCATGGAGGTGTCCAGCGCCACGCCGGGCGCCGTCTTAGATTGGCTGCGGCGGGGCG
This sequence comes from uncultured Oscillospiraceae bacterium, assembly GCA_964415275.1. Classification (GTDB taxonomy): domain Bacteria; phylum Bacillota; class Clostridia; order Oscillospirales; family Oscillospiraceae; genus JAEWRY01. Next base: position 12,310 of record CAYPZF010000006.1, read on the forward strand.
GCCCGCCCGTCCCGGCGATGAAACGCTGACGACTTGGCTGTATTTTCTGTGGATTTTTGCTTGCCATGGGAACCAATCAGTGCTACAGTATAACTATCTACAGGTTATCTGGTGTGATCGCTTCGCTATTCCTGAGGGCCGCCGCACGGGCCTTTTTTGCCCTTACCCCCCTTCCCTCTCCCACCGGGGGGTAACACCCAGACCAATTTACTATAAAGGAGGAAGCAACCCTATGCCAAACTGCAAGACCATCGTACCCTATAGAGGAACCCGCGAGCAGGAGGAACGGCTGAAACAGGCCATTGATGAGTACAAGGATTTACCGGGCGCCACCATGCCGGTGCTTCAAGCCGCCCAGGAGATCTTTGGTTACCTCCCGGAGGAGGTGCAAATCATGGTGGCCGAGGGGCTGGATATCCCACTGTCCGAGGTCTATGGTGTAGCCTCTTTTTACACTCAATTCACTATGAACCCCAAGGGAAAGTATCAAATCAGCCTCTGTCTGGGTACAGCGTGCTACGTCAAGGGCGCGGCCGATATCCTTACCGCGGTGGAGAGTAAGCTCGGCATCCGAAACGGCTCCATCACCAGTGACGGCAAGTTCTCCCTGGACGCCTGCCGTTGCATTGGCGCCTGCGGCCTGGCCCCCGTTATGATGATCAACAACGATGTGTACGGCCGCCTCACGCCGGATCAGATCAGCGACATTCTGGACAAATATCTCTAGAGGTGTCCGCCCGTGAAAGAGCTTGCCCTACATATTCTGGACGTTGCCCAGAACTCCATTTCAGCAGGTGCACGCCGGTTGGCGCTCGCCCTGGACGCGCGGGACAATGTGCTCACCGTCTCCCTGGCCGATGACGGCTGCGGCATGTCGCCGGAGCTTTTGGCGGCGGTGACCAGTCCGTTTACCACCACCCGCACCACCCGCAAGGTCGGCCTGGGGCTTCCCCTCCTCCGCCTTGCCGCGGAGCAGACCGGCGGCCGGCTCTCGGTGGAGAGCGCGCCGGGCCGGGGTACCACGGTGACCGCCGTGTTTCACACCGGGCACATCGACTGCCCCCCTCTGGGTGATTTGGCAGGCACGCTGGCCCTCGTGGTGCAGGGATCGCCTCGGCTCACGCTGTCCTGCCGCCGCACGACGCCCTTGGGCAGCTATTTCTTTTCCACCGAACAAGTCCGTGGGATGTTGGGGCCCGACATCCCCCTGGACACGCCGGAGGTAATCCTCTGGCTCACAGAGTATCTAAGGGAATTGGAGCAATCTGTCACCACATAACCCCCCGCTATTTTTCGATAGAGGAGATGAAGCTGTGAAAAGCCTGGAAGAACTGAGAGCGATCCGAGAGCGGATGCAGAAGCAGATGGACATTCGCGGCGACCATAGCGACAACATTCGTGTTGTAGTGGGCATGGCCACCTGCGGGATTGCCGCGGGCGCCAAGCCGGTGCTGGCCGCCTTTTTGGAAGAGATTGAAAAACGCAACCTGAAAAACGTCACTGTCATCCAAACCGGCTGCATCGGTGTATGCCGGCTGGAGCCTATTGTGGAAGTGTTCGTCCCCGGTGAGGAGAAGGTTACATACGCAAAGATGCGCCCTGAGAAGGTTCCCCGCGTTGTGACCGAGCACCTGGTCAACCACAACGTCGTTGAAGAATACACCGTCGGCGCTACGAGATAAGGGGGAGTAGAGATGAATTTTGTGCGTTCCCACATCCTGGTCTGCACCGGAACGGGTTGCTCCTCTTCCAACAGCCTTCAGATCATTGAAAACTTTGAGAAGGAGCTGGTCGCCCACGGGCTGGAGAAAGAGGCCGCCGTCGTTAAAACCGGCTGTTTCGGCCTGTGCGCCATGGGCCCTGTGGTCCTGGTCTACCCCGAGGGCGCCTTTTATACCAACGTCACCCCTACAGACGTGTCTGAAATCGTCTCCGAGCACATAGGAAAGGGCCGGATTGTCCAGCGCCTCCTGCACAAGGAGGGCCCACACGCCGGTTACATCACCTCCCTCAACGACACCAGCTTTTACAAGAACCAGATGCGAATCGCCCTGCGCAACTGCGGTGTCATTGACCCTGAGAGCATTGATGAATACATCGGCACCGGCGGCTACACCGCCCTGGGCCGCGCCCTGACCGAACAGACCCCCCAGCAGATCATCGACATCATAAAAGCCTCCGGGCTGCGCGGCCGCGGCGGCGCCGGGTTCTCCGCCGGCCAGAAGTGGCAGTTCACCGCCGACGCCGAGAGCCCCGACGGCGTCAAGTTCGTCTGCTGCAACGCCGACGAGGGCGACCCCGGCGCCTTTATGGACCGTTCGGTGCTGGAGGGCGACCCCCACGCGGTGGTTGAGGCCATGGTCATCGCCGGCTACGCGGTGAATGCTCACCAGGGCTACATCTACATCCGGGCGGAATATCCCATCGCCGTAGACCGCCTCAACATCGCCATCAAACAGGCCCGGGAATACGGTCTGCTGGGTGATGACATCTTTGGCACAGGCTTCGCCTTTGACTTGGAGCTGCGCCTGGGCGCCGGCGCCTTTGTCTGCGGCGAGGAGACCGCTCTCCTCACCAGCATCGAGGGCAAGCGGGGCGAGCCCCGCACCCGCCCCCCCTTCCCGGCGGCCAAGGGCCTTTGGCAGCGCCCCACCCTGCTCAACAACGTAGAGACTTACGCCAACATCACCTGGATCCTCAATCACGGCGCCGATCAGTTTGCCGCCATCGGCACGCCCACCTCCTCCGGCACCAAGGTCTTTGCCCTGGGCGGCAAAATTATCAACACCGGCTTGGTGGAAATCCCCATGGGCACCACCCTGCGCACCATTATTGAGGACATTGGCGGCGGCTGCCCCGGCGGCAAGCAGTTCAAAGCCGCCCAGACCGGCGGCCCCTCGGGCGGCTGTATCCCCGCCTCTTTGATCGACACCCCCATGGACTACGACTCTCTGGGCGCCATCGGCTCCATGATGGGTTCCGGCGGTCTCATCGTCATGGACGAGGACAACTGCATGGTGGACATCGCCAAGTTCTTCCTGGAGTTCATCGTCGATGAGAGCTGCGGCAAGTGCTCCCCCTGCCGCATCGGCACCAAGCGGCTCTACGACCTGCTCACCAAGATTACAGACGGCAAGGGTACCCTGGAGGATCTGGACACCATCGAGGAGCTGTGCTATCA
>CAYPZF010000007.1:0-15175 GCA_964415275.1 uncultured Oscillospiraceae bacterium
AACAGTTACTCCCTTCGACAGCGCGGACGCCGGGGATTTCCGCGGGTGCGAATTTTCTTGACAGGAACGTATCACCGTTTTACAATAAGATATATTACCTTTTTGAAAAACTTTGGGGATGTTTTTCAGCGCTCACACGGAACCTTGCGCGGCTCCGTGTGCCTTCAATATGTAATATGGTTTAAAAAAAGAATTGAATTCCACGAAAAAGGAGGTGGGCAGCAACCCTATGGGATACTATGTCCTGGCATTTATAATCGGCTTTATAGTCGCACTTGTTATATTCTTCCCGCTCGGCATTCAGTACAGAAAACGAGTTTCTGAAAAGGAAATTTCCAGCGCCGAGGAGGAGGCCAAACGGATCATCAACGAATCTATCAAGAGTGCCGAAAGCAAAAAGCGCGAGGCCCTGGTGGAAGCGAAAGAAGAAATCTTGAAGGCCCGGAACGACTATGAACGAGAGGCGAAGGAGCGCCGCTTCGATTTGCAGAAGCAAGAACGCCGGCTCCAACAGAAGGAAGAAAACCTGGACCGTAAAATTGAAAACAACGAAAAGAAAGAAGAGTCTCTGGCCGCCAAACTGGCCAACCTGGAAGAGTCCCGCGCCGAGGTGGCCGCTGTCAAGGCGGCCCAGATGGAGGTTTTGGAGCGCATTTCCGGGTTTTCCGCCGAGGAGGCCAAGCACTATCTGATTGCCCAATTGGAAAGCGAGGTCACCCACGAATCGGCCATGAAGGTGAAGGAAATTGTGGCCCGGTTCAAAGAGGAGGCCGACACCAAGGCGAGGGAAATCATTTCTCTTGCCATTCAGCGCTGCGCCGCCGACCATGTGGCCGAAGCCACCGTCTCTGTGGTCCCCCTGCCCAATGACGAGATGAAGGGGCGCATCATCGGCCGGGAAGGCCGCAACATCCGCACGCTGGAGACCATGACCGGCGTGGACCTGATCATCGACGACACCCCGGAGGCCATCACGGTCTCCTGTTTCGACCCGGTGCGCCGTGAAATTGCCCGGCTGGCCCTGGAGAAGCTCATTCTCGACGGCCGCATCCACCCCGCCCGCATTGAGGAGATGGTGGAAAAGGCCAAACGAGAGGTGGACGCCACCATCAAAGCCGAGGGCGAGCGCGCGGTGTTTGAGACCAATGTCCACGGCCTGCACCCCGAACTCATCAAGCTGCTGGGCCGCCAGAAATACCGCACCAGCTACGGTCAGAACGTGCTGAACCATTCCATCGAGGTCTCCCACGTGTCCGGCCTGCTGGCCGCCGAAATCGGCGCCGACATCACCCTGGCCAAGCGGGCGGGACTGCTCCACGACCTGGGCAAGTCCATCGACCACGAGGTGGAGGGGTCCCACGTGCAGATTGGCGTGGAGCTGGCCCGCAAGTACAAGGAGAACGAGTCCGTGGTCCACGCCATTGAGGCCCACCACAACGATGTGGAGCCCCGCACCGTCATCGCCTGCCTGGTGCAGGCGGCGGACGCCATCTCCGCCGCCCGGCCCGGCGCCCGGCGTGAAAATCTGGAAAACTACATCAAGCGGCTGGAGAAGCTGGAAGAGGTGACCTCCTCCTTTGCCGGGGTGGAAAAATCCTTTGCCATCCAGGCCGGCCGTGAGGTGCGCATCATGGTGAAGCCCGAGCAGATCTCCGAGGACCAGATGATTCTGCTGGCCCGGGACATCGCCAAGAAAATCGAGGACGAACTGGAATACCCCGGCCAGATTAAAGTCCATCTCCTGCGGGAGACGAAGGCCATCGAATACGCGAAGTGAGCGGTACTCCTGAAACACCCGGATGGGCGGCATTTGCCGCCCATCCTTTTTGTCCGCGCGCCCCCGCCGGGGGAGAATGTCGCCTCACCGCGCCATTTTTGTAATCTCCTTTGCCCTTTGGGGCAAAATGACATATAATAAAACCAAACAGTGAAAGGGGGCTTTTGTGTGCAGTTTCACGTGCTCGCCGTGGGCGATGTCTGCGCCGAGGCCGGCATCAAATATTTGGACAGGCACCTGCGCCACCTGAAGCGGCTCAAAGGGGTCCACTTTACCGTGGTCAACGGCGAGAATGCCTCCGGTGTGGGCATCCTGCCCCAGCAGGCCGATGCCATCTTCGCCGCCGGCGCCGATGTCATTACCCTGGGCAACCACACCTGGAACCGCCTTCAAATCGCCGATTACCTGGAGGAAACCCCCTATATCCTCCGGCCCGCCAACTTCTCCCCCAAAACGCCGGGCCGGGGCTGCGGCGTCTTTGAGGGACCCAGGGGGCTGCGGGTGGCGGTCTGCTCCCTCATGGGCCGGTATGCCCTGGACTCCAACCTGGACTCCCCCTTCACCATCGCCGACCGGCTTCTGAAGGAGACCGACGCCGACCTCTTCCTGGTGGACTTTCACGCCGAGGCCACCAGCGAAAAGGGTGCCCTGGCCTGGTATCTGGACGGCCGGGTGCAGGCCCTCTGGGGCACCCACACCCACGTTCCTACCGCCGACTGCCGCGTGCTGCCCGGCGGGACAGGCTTTGTCACCGACCTGGGCATGACCGGCCCCATGGACAGCGTGCTGGGCATTCGGCCCCAGCAGTCGGTGGAGCGCTTTCTGGGGGGGCTGCCCCGCCGGTACGAGGCCGCCGACGGCCCCTGTAAGCTGGAGAGCGTGCTCTTCTCCATCGACACTGAGACCAAGAGATGTCTGGCCGTGGAGCGGCTGGACATCCGGGAATAGGAGTCTGCCCATGCTCAACATCATCCACGCCGCCGATTTCCATCTGGACTCTCCCTTCCGCGCGCTGCCGCCGGAGAAGGCCGCCGCGCGCCGGGGAGAACAGCGCGCCCTGCTGGAGCGGCTGGCCGGCCTGGTGCGGGAGACCGGGACCGACCTGGTGCTGCTGGCCGGTGACCTTCTGGACAGCAGCCGCCTCTACCAGGAGACCGCCCAGGCGCTGGCCCGGGCGCTGGGCACCCTCGGCGTACCCGTCTTTCTCTCCCCCGGCAACCACGACCCCTACGGCCCCCGCGCCCCTTACGCCACTCTGGCCTGGCCGGACAACGTACATATCTTCACCGCTTCTGAGCTGACCGCCGTGCGGCTGCCCCACCTGGGCTGTGTGGTCCACGGCTGCGCCTTTACGTCTCACAGCCGGGACAGCAGCCCGCTGGAGGGGTTCTCCGCCCCGGACGACGGCCTGCTGCATCTGCTCTGCCTCCACGGGGACGTAGGGGGGAGCACGGGGCGTTACGGACCCATTGACCCCGCCGCGCTGGCCGCCTCCGGCGTCCACTACGCCGCCCTGGGCCATATCCACGCCTGCAGCGGCCTTCAGTACGCCGGGGCGGTGCCCTGGGCCTACCCCGGCTGCCCCGAGGGCCGGGGCTTTGACGAGACCGGGGACAAGGGCGTGCTCCAGGTCTCGGTGGGGCGGGAGCGCTGCTCCGCCCGCTTTATCCCCCTGGCGAAGCGCCGGTATGAGATTTTGGAGGTAGACGTGTCGGAGGACCCGCCGGGGGCCCTGGCCGCGGCCCTGCCCGCCGCCCCCTCCGACGACATCTGCCGCATCCTCCTCACGGGGGAAAGCGACCTTGCGGGGCTCCCTCTGGCCGACCTGGAGGCCATGGCCGCGCCCTTTTACTACAGCGTAACCCTGCGGGACAGAACCACCGTGCGCCGTGACCTCTGGGCCCGGGAGGGGGAGGACACCCTCACCGGTCTCTTCCTCCGGGAGATGCGAATCAGGCTGGACGCCTGTACCGACCCAGAGGCCGGGGCACGCGTAGAGCAGGCCGTGCGGTTTGGTCTGGCCGCGCTGGAGGGGGGGGAGGACTGTCAGCCATGAATATTGAAACGATGACCGCCTCCTTCGGCTGCTTACAGAACGAGACGCTGGTCCTGGGGCCGGGCCTTACCATTGTACAGGCCCCCAACGAGGGGGGGAAGTCCACCTGGTGCGCCTTCCTCCGCGCCATGCTCTACGGCATCCCCACCCGGGAGCGGGACACCAAGACCGCGCTGGCGGAAAAAAACCGCTACCAGCCCTGGTCCGGGGCGCCCATGGAGGGAGAGCTCACCCTGAACTGGGGGGGGCGGCGCGTCACCATTCGCCGTTTTCCCAAAGGAAACGTCCCCTTTGGCGGCTTTGAGGCGGTAGACGCCGTCACCGGCGAGCCGGTGGCCGGTCTGGACGGGGATACCCTGGGCGAGACCCTGCTGGGGGTGAGCCGCGACGCTTACGAGCGCTCCGCCTTCATTGGGCAGGGCGCCCTCCCCGTCACCCAGAGCGGGGAGCTGGAGCGCCGAATCGCGGCGCTGGTCTCCTCCGGGGAGGAGACCGTCTCCTACTCCCAGACGGAGGGGCGGCTCAAGGAGTGGCTGCGCCGCCGAAAACACAACAAGAGCGGCCTGATCCCCAAGCTGGAGGGGCAGCTGGCCCAGATAGACGCCACCTTGGCCCGGCTGGACGGCGCGCGCCGCCGTCAGGAGGAGGCCCACGCGGAGCTGCCCGGGCTAGCGCGCCAGAAAGAGGCGCTGGAGGCGGAGCAGGCCCTCCACCGGCGCGTTGCCCAGCAGAAGCTGGACCTGCAGTATGGAGAGGCCAAGGCCGCCCTGGACCGGGCCGCCGGGGAGGAGAGCGCCTGTATCGCCGCCGTGGCGCGTGCCCAAAGCCGACTGGAGGAACTGACCTGCGACCCCCTGTTCTCCGCCATGATCCCCGAGGAGGCGGGGCGGACCGCCGATGAGGACGCCGGGAAGGCCCGGGCGCTGGAGGCGGTCCCCTCCGGCCGGGGGCTGCTGCTGGGCACCCTCCTCCTTCTGGCCGCCCTAGCCGTCACAGGGGCCCTTCTCCTGGCCGAGGTGCTGCCCTTCACCACCACCTCTCTGGCGCTGCTCGCCTGCGTCACCGCGGGCTGGGGGATGCTCCTGCTGGCCCTGCGGAGAAAACGGCGGGAGGAGCTGGCGCGGCGCGCGGCCGCGTATGCCGCCCTGCTGGCCCGCTACGAGGCCGCCGACCCGGACGGCATCACCGCCCGCGCCGACGCTTACCGTCAGGCCTGGCGGAAGGCGGAGCTGGCCGTGCAGCAGGCCCGGGAGGCCTTCGCGGCGGCGGAGGCCCGCCGGGAGGGCACCCAGCGGCTGCTGGACAGCATCGCGGCGCACGGCGGCCGGACCCGCCCCGCGGCGGAGCCCGTCCCTCCCCCCGCCCGCACGCCTCAGGAGACCGCCGACGCGCTGGCGTCGGTCTCCGGGGCGCTCTCCCACCTCCAGCGGGAGCTGGCCATGGTCCGGGGCGAGATCAATGCCCTGGGCGACCCCGCCGCCCTGGAGGCCGACCGGGAGGCGCTGCGGGAGGCCCTGACCCGCCGCCGGGAGGAATACGACGCCATTGCCCTGGCCCTGGAGGGCCTGGACGCCGCCAACACCGCCCTGCGGGCCCGGTTTTCCCCCGCCCTCAACGAAAAGGCGGGTGCCGTCATGTCCGCCCTGACCGGCGGGGCCTACGACCAGGTTGCGCTCTCCCGAACCTTTGACGCCCTGGTGAAGGAGGCCGGGGGGCTGCTGCCCCGCCGGACTCAGTTCCTCTCACGGGGCACGCTGGACCAGCTCTATCTGGCGGTGCGGCTGGCCATTTGTGACCTGGTCCTGCCCGGCCAAGACCCCGCCCCCCTGGTTCTGGACGACGCCCTGGCCTTTTTTGACGACCGCCGCATGGCCCTGGCCCTCAACCAGCTGCGCGCGCTGGGGCGCACCCGGCAAGTTCTGCTCTTTACCTGCCACAGCCGGGAGGCGGATCATCTGGCGGGGGCGGCGGACGTCACCTTCCTTCCCTTGCCAAACGGGGAGAAATAGGGTATACTTGCAACGTGTTTATCCGCGGGCGGATGCCGCCTACAAAAGACGGCTCGCCGGCTGGCTTAATTTACCGCAAAGGAAGTGCTCGCGCATGCCCAAAGAGTCCGTCCAGCCGCCCGGGGAGGTCCTTTCCCGCGGGGACTCACTGAAGCAAGACCTCTACTTCTGGCTGCAGGCCCTGGTGACCGCCCTCATCGCGCTGATTCTTCTGTTCACGCTGGTGGGCCGGATCATCGGCGTGGACGGCACCTCTATGATGCCCACCCTAGCGCACAATGACCTGCTGCTGCTGCGCAGCATCGGCTATACCCCCAAGCAGGGGGATGTGGTGGTGCTCACCAAGGAGTTTGCCTACATCACCCAGCCCATTGTCAAGCGGGTGGTCGCCGTGGGGGGGCAGACCGTGAAGGTGGATCAGGACAGCGGGCTGGTCTACGTGGACGGCATCCCCCTTGACGAGCCCTATTTGGGTGAGCCCATGCGGGACTCCGGCGACTTTTACAAGACCAATTTAGAGCTCACGGTCCCCGAGGGCTCCGTCTATGTCATGGGGGACAACCGCAACCACTCCTCCGACAGCCGGGACGCCCGCCTGGGCGCGGTGGATGAGCGCTATATCCTGGGGCAGGCAGTGTTTATTCTCTTCCCCTTCCGGAACCTGGGCGTCATTCATTAGAGGAGGCGGCGTATGCGTTTGGACAAATGGCTCAAGGTTTCCCGGCTCATCAAGCGGCGCACCGTGGCCAACGAGGCCTGCGACAACGGCCGGGTCACGGTGGACGGACGGCCTGTGAAGGCCTCCTACAGCGTAAAACCGGGGGATGTCCTGGAGCTGCGCTTTGGCGCGCGCACCGTGAAGGTGGAGGTTTTGGCCGTCTCGGACAACGTGGGCAAGGCGGACGCGCCGGCCATGTACAAGGAGCTCCTGTGACGGCTCATTTTTGTACGTGTTTTCTTCTGATTTTTAATGCGGAGACTCCGCGTGTTTGATCTAATAACCATGAGAAAGGGAGGCGTTCCATATGGATAGGGCAGAACTGGAGCAGTCGAGGGCGCGTCTTGCCGCCCAAGGCGTCGTGATGCCGGACCCTGCCGCGGTCTATGTGGAGGCCACGGTCACCGTGGGGGAGGGCACCGTCCTCCTGCCGGGCACCATTCTCCGGGGCAGCACCGCCATCGGGCGCGACTGCGAAATTGGCCCCAACGCGATGATTCGGGACTGCGTCATCCACGACGGCGCGGTGGTGAACGCCTCCCAGTGCAATGAGAGCACCATCGGCGCCGGCGCCAGGGTGGGGCCCTTTGCCTACATCCGGCCCAACTGCGTGGTGGGGGCCAACGCTAAGGTGGGCGATTTTGTAGAACTGAAGAACTCCACGGTTGGAGACGGCACGAAAATTTCACACCTCACGTATGTGGGGGATTCCGACCTGGGAAAAAATGTTAACCTGGGCTGCGGGACCATCACCGTCAACTACGACGGCGCGGATAAGTTCCGCACCGTGGTGGGTGACGGTGCCTTTGTGGGCTGCAACAGCAATCTGATTGCCCCGGTGCGGGTGGGCGCGGGGGCCTACGTGGCCGCCGGGAGCACCATCACCGACAACGTCCCCGGCGACAGCCTGGCCATTGCGCGCGCCCCTCAGGTCATCAAGCTGCACTGGGTGGCAAAACGCCGGAGCCGGAAAAAGAAGTCGTAATCAATTATCTTTACATACAAAACGCGACATGAGAGGAATGTAGAAGTTATGATTGCACACGGTAAGGATATTAAAATCTTTTCCGGTAACTCCAACCGGGCCCTGGCGGGCAATATCTGCAAGAACCTGGGCCTGCCTCTGGGCAACGCCGAGGTGGGCACCTTCTCGGACGGGGAGATTTTTGTCTCCATCTACGAGACGGTGCGCGGCTCCGACGTGTTCGTGATTCAGTCCACCTGCGCCCCGGTGAACGACAACCTGATGGAAATGCTCATCATGATTGACGCCTTCAAACGCGCGTCGGCCGGCCGCATCACCGCCGTCATCCCCTATTTCGGCTACGCCCGGCAAGACCGCAAAACCAAGCCCCGCGACCCCATCTCCGCCAAGCTGGTGGCCAACCTCATCACCCGCGCCGGGGCCGACCGGGTCCTCACCATGGACCTGCACGCCTCTCAGATTCAGGGCTTCTTCGACATTCCAGTGGACAACCTGCTGGGTAACCCCATTTTCATAGAGCACTTTCTCTCCCGTTTCCACGGTGAGGAGGAAAACACCGTGGTGGTCTCCCCCGATGTGGGCAGCGTGTCCCGGGCCCGCACCTTCGCCCAAAAGCTGGGGATGGGGCTTGCCATCGTGGACAAGCGCCGTCAGAAGGCCAATTCCTCCGAGGTGATGAACATCATCGGCGACGTCAGGGGCAAGCGGGTGATTTTATTTGACGACATGGTAGACACCGGCGGCTCCCTCTGCGGTGCGGCCAAGGCCCTGACCGAGCTGGGCGGCGCCACTGAGGTCTTTGCCTGCGCCAGCCACGGCGTCCTCTCCGGGCCCGCGGTGGAGCGCATTCAAAACAGCGTCATCAAAGAGCTCCTTGTCCTCGATACCGTACCCCCCAGGCCCGAGGCCACGTCCAAGAAAATCAAATACCTGTCGGTGGCCCACATGTTTGCCGAGGCCATCGAGTATATTTACCATGAGGTGTCCGTCTCCCGGCTGTTTAACTAAGGCGATACGCCGCACGTTCTGACAAATGAGAGCAGGGGCGGGGCGTTGTCCCGCCCCCTGTTTCCTTGAGGTGAGTTATGTTTTTTCATCGGCGCGCAGGCGGCGTGGACTGGCTGCTGGTCTGTCTGGGCAACCCGGGCGAACAATACGAAAATACCCGCCACAACGTGGGCTTTTGGGTGGCCGACGAGGTGGCGGGGCGGCTGCACACGCCCGTCCGGCGGCTCAAGCACCACGCCCTCACAGCTGTCCTCACCCTGGGCGGACAAAAGGTGCTCCTCATGAAGCCCGCCACCTATATGAACCTCTCCGGCGCGGCGGCAGGCGAGGCCGCCCGGTTCTATAAGATTCCGCCGGAGCGGGTGCTGGTGGTCTCCGACGACCTCTCCCTGCCCCTTGGCAAGCTGCGCATCCGGCGGGGGGGGAGCGCCGGGGGACACAACGGCCTGAAAAGCATCATCGCCCACCTAGGCTCCGAGCAATTTCCCCGCCTGAAAATTGGTGTGGGGGACAGACCCCACCCCGACTATGACATGGCCGACTGGGTCCTGGCCCAGCTCACCTCCCAGGAGAAAAAGCTCCTCCGGGCCGCCGTGGTCCGGGCCGCCGACGCGGTGGAATGCATCCTCAGGGAGGGACCCGAACAGGCCATGGATAAATTTAACGGCTGACGGCCGGCCGTCGGCCCGCGCCAAGACAGGTGAGAGAGAAGGCCCCCCCGGGGCACTTTTCCCTCGCCCTCTGTTCGTTCCTTTCTTCCATTTTTTTCTAGTTCGGAGGTCCTGATGAGACAACTAACCGACAGTTTAACCCGCTTAACCGCCTACCGCCGCCTGTTGGCGGCCATTGAGGGCGGCGCCTGCCCCGCGGCGCTCTCCGGTCTCTCTTCCATCCACCGGGCCCACTTTGCCGCCGGGGTACACCGGGCATCGGCGCGGCCGGTGGTTCTGGTGTGCGCCGATGAGCGGGAGGGGAGCCGCCTGTGCCGCGATTTAGAGGGCTTTACAGGCCTCCCCGCGCCCCTGCTTTCGGCCCGGGAGTTCCTCTTTCACCCCACCGCCACCGTGTCCCGCCAGTGGGAGCACCGGCGGCTGGCCCTGTTTCACGCCATGTCGGCCGGGGAGGCCCCCCTGGTGGTGGCCACGGCAGAGGCCCTCTTGCAGCGCACCATCCCAAAGGCCGACTTTCTGGAGGCCCGCTTCTCCCTGCGGATGGGGGGCTCTTACCGTCTGACCGACCTCACCGACCGGTTGGCCCGGGCGGGGTACACCCGCTGTGACCAGGTGGAGGGCATCGGGCAGTTTGCCCTGCGGGGCGGTATTCTGGACGTGTTCTCCCCCGCCCACCCCTCGCCTGTGCGCGTGGAGTTCTGGGGGGATGACGTAGATTCCATGGGGCTCTTTGACATCCGCAGCCAGCGCAGAACGGGCCAGCTGGACCTGGCCATGGTGCTGCCCGCAGCCGAGGTGCTCCCCGGTCTGGCGCCGGACGGGGTCTGCGGGGATCTGGCCCTGCCCGCTGCCTACCCCAAGCTGGCCACGGCGGCGGACCATCTCCCCGAGGATGCCGTCATCTTCCTCTGTGAGAGCGGCCGGGTGACCGAGCGCGCCAAGGCCTATTTGTGGCAGCTGGAGGAGGATGTGAAAACACTGCTTGAGGCCGGGGCTCTCCCCGGCGGACAGGCGGTCTATGCCCGCACCCTGGAGGCGCTCTTCTCCAGGCTGGAGGACTGGCCCCTGGTGTATCTGGACGCCCTGCCCTCCTCCTCTTACCCCGTGCCGCCTCGCACCCTGCTCCCGGTACAGGCCAAGCAGCTGTCCGCTTACAGCCTCAGTCTGGAGGCCGCGGTCTCCGACTTGTCCCACTACCAGGGGGCGGGCTTTTCCACGGTGCTTCTGGCCCCCAGCGAGCGCCGTGCCCTCGACCTTCAAACCCTGCTGCGGGAGCGAAAGTGCCGCGCAGCCGTGGATTTTCAGCTCCGCGGCCTGCCGGAGCCCGGCAAGACGGTCATCGCTCTGGGCGGCCTTTCCGCCGGGTTTGAGTACCCCGAGGCCAAAGTTGCCGTGCTCACCGAGGGGGAGGCCGTGGAGGGCAAGCGTGCGAAACGTGCCCCCGCCAAACACGGCCAGCAGAAGCTGGAGAGTTACTTCGACCTGTCCCCCGGCAATTTGGTGGTCCATGAACACCACGGCGTGGGCCGGTTTGTCGGGATGGTAAAAATGCCCGTGGACGGCGTGGAAAAGGACTACATCAAGCTGGCCTACGCGGGGGCGGACACCCTCTATGTGCCGGCCACCCAGCTGGATTTGGTCTCCAAATACGTCGGCGGGGGCGAGGACAGCCAGATCAAAAAGCTCTCCAAATTGGGCGGAGCCGAGTGGGAGCGGACCAAGAGCCGGACCAAAAAGGCGGTGCGCAGCCTGGCCAAGGGCCTGATTGCGCTCTACGCCGAGCGGCAGAAGTGCCCCGGCTTCGCCTTTTCCCGCGACACCCCGTGGCAGACGGAGTTTGAAGACGCCTTCGCGTACACCGAGACCGGCGACCAGCTGCGCTGCATCGCCGAGGTCAAGCGGGACATGGAGCGCCCCATCCCCATGGACCGGCTCCTCTGCGGCGATGTAGGGTACGGCAAGACCGAGGTGGCCTTCCGCGCCATCATGAAATGTGTGTTAGACGGCAAGCAGGCCGCCATCCTGGTGCCCACCACGGTGCTGGCCCGCCAGCACTATCACACCGCGCTGGCCCGTTTCACGGGCTATCCCGTCAACATCGACGTTATCAGCCGGCTCCGCACCCCCGCGCAGATGAAGGAGACGCTGCGCAGGCTGGAGGAGGGGGCGGTGGATCTGCTCATCGGCACTCACCGCCTGCTGCAAAGGGACATCACCTTCAAGGACCTGGGCCTCCTGGTGGTGGACGAGGAGCAGCGCTTCGGCGTCACCCACAAGGAGAGACTCAAGGAACTGGCCCGGCAGGTGGACGTGCTCACGCTGTCCGCCACGCCCATCCCGCGCACCCTCAACATGGCCCTCTCCGGCATCCGGGATATGTCCATCCTGGAGGAGCCCCCCGCAGACCGCCAGCCGGTGCAGACCTATGTGCTGGAGCACGACTGGGGGGTCTTGGCCGACGCCATGCGCCGGGAGCTGGAGCGGGGCGGGCAGGTCTACTATCTGCACAACCGGGTGGAGACCATCTCCCGCGCCGCCAAGCGCATCTCGGATATCCTGGGCGGGGACGTCCAGGTGGCGGTGGCCCACGGAAAGATGGCCCAGGAGGAGATCAACCAGGTGATGACCGCCATGACCGACGGGGAGATCGACATCCTGGTGTGCACCACCATCATCGAGACCGGCATCGACCTGCCCAATGTGAACACCCTCATCATTGAGGACGCCGACCAGCTGGGGCTGGCGCAGCTCCACCAGATCAGGGGCCGGGTGGGCCGGTCCATGCGGCGGGCCTATGCCTACATGACCTTCCGCCAGGGCAAGGTGCCCACCGAGGCGGCCACCAAGCGCCTCACCGCCATCCGGGAGTTTGCCGCCTTCGGCGCCGGCTTTAAGATCGCCATGCGGGACCTGGAAATCCGCGGCGCGGGCAATGTGCTGGGGCCGGAGCAATCGGGCTTTCTTATGAGCGTGGGCTACGACATGTACCTCAAATTTCTGGAGGAGGCGGTGCTGGAGGAGCGGGGCGAGGTCAGGACACACCCCACCGAGTGCGCTGCCGACCTCACCGTGGCGGCCTCCATCCCTGACTCCTATGTGCCCGCGCCGGAACAGCGGCTGGACCTGTACCGCCGTATCGCCCGCATCCGCGCCGAGGAGGACGCCGACGACCTCACCGATGAACTGATTGACCGCTACGGCGACCCGCCCAGGCAGGTGAATAACCTCCTCTCGGTGGCCCTGCTCCGGGCGGACGCCGCCCGGTGCGGCATCACCGAGCTCAGTCAAAAGGGCAACAATCTGAACGTCTACCTCCCCGCCCCGGACCTGCAACGGGTGTCCTCCCTCTGCGGACAGGCGCGATACCGGAGCCGGCTTCTCTTCTCCGCCGGGGAGGTGCCCTACCTGGCCCTGCGCCTTCAAAAAAACGAGGATGTGCTCCGGGCGGGGCGGCAGCTGGTGGCCGATTACGCACAGACGGCCGCCTCAGGCCCCGCACCGGCTCAACATAACGCCGATATGTGACTTAAAAACTAGAGTTACAACGGAGGTTGACCTTTACAATCAAAAGTGATATGTGATATGATACGGTAAGAATTGGAGGTGGTGGCGGCCTTGGACGCCCTAGACGGACTGAAGGACTGTATGGCGCGCGAGCGCCCCGCGCCCTGGGAAACGCTCCCGGATATCAACCTCTATATGGACCAGGTGCTGGCCTACCTGCCCCGGCAGCTGATGGCCTTTGATCAGGACGGGCGCCTCACCTCCGCGATGGTAAACAACTACAGCAAGGAGGGCCTGCTGCCCCGGGCCGAGGGCAAGCGGTACACCCGCACCCACCTGGCCTATCTCACCGCCATCTCCGCCCTCAAGCAGGTGCTCTCCGTGCGGGAGACCAAGGCGCTGCTCTCCGCGGCGGGCGAAGGAAAGGACGCCGAGGCGTTCTACGTTTCCTTTTGCCGCGTGTTGGACGAGGCGCTGACGGACACGGCGGACAAGCTCTCCCGCCAAAACGGCGCCGACAGGGACGCGCTGACCAGCCTGGCCCTCTCCCTGGCGCTTCACAGCTACGCGGCCAAGCTGGCCTGTCAGCATCTGCTCACCCTGCTGCAGCCTCCGGAATCACCTCGCCGCAAGGGCGGTAAATAATTCGACGCGCCTGCGCGCGGCATCGCCAGAAAGGAATCTGTCTATGTCTGAATTTGTGATTTTCACCGACTCTTCCGCCGACCTTACCGCCCAGATGGCAGAGGACATGGATCTGACCGTGCTTCCCCTCTCCTTTACCATGAAAGATCAGACCTACCACAATTATCCCGACAACCGGGAGCTGCCGTCCGACGTCTTCTATCAGAAGCTCCGCGACGGGGAGATGGCCACCACCTCGGCCGTCAATGTGGGTGATTTTACCCAGGCGCTGGACCCCATTCTGGCAGAGGGAAAGGATGTCCTCATTCTGGCCTTCTCCTCCGGCCTCTCCGCCACCTACCAGTCCTCCGTGGTAGCCGTGGAGGAGATGCGGGAAAAGTATCCCGACCGCAAGATTTTTACCGTGGACACCCTGTGTGCCTCCCTGGGGCAGGGACTGCTGGTCTACCTGGCCGTCAAGGAGAAGGAAAAGGGCAGGACCATCGAGGAGGTCCGGGATTGGGCCGAGGCGACCAAGCTCCGCGTGTGTCACTGGTTCACGGTAGACGACCTGCATTTTCTCAAGCGGGGCGGGCGTATCTCGGCCGCCACCGCGATTGTGGGCTCCATGCTCTCCATCAAGCCCGTGCTCCACGTGGACGATGAAGGGCACCTCGTCAGTATGAGCAAGGCCCGCGGCCGCGGCGCCGCCCTGAAGGCGCTGGTGGACCGCATGGAGGAGCTGGCCGTCGAGAAGGGGGACCAGGCGGTCTTTCTCAGCCACGGCGATTGCCCCGAGGACGCCCAAAAGGTGGTGGACGACGTCAAGGCCCGCTTTGGCGTCCGGCATGTCTTTGTCAACAACGTGGGTCCCGTGATTGGCGCCCACGCCGGGCCCGGCACCATGGCCCTGTTCTTCCTGGGGAAGAACCGCTGATGAATACAACCTGGCTGGAGATCAGCATTGAGACAACGGCGGCGGGGCTGGATGCCCTCGCCGCCAAACTCACATACAACGGCATGGCCGAACTGGTGATTGAGGAGGAGGGCGAATTCCTGCGCTTCCTTGCGGCCAACCGGCAGCATTGGGATTACGTGGACGACATTCTGCTGGAGCGGATGCGGGGCGTGGCCCGGATCCGCTTTTACGTCTCTGACGACGACGACGGCCGGGCCCGGCTGGCCCGGTATCTGGAGGGCATCAGCCTGCCCTATACCGCCGTGCCCCTGCTGGAAAACGACTGGGCCTACAGCTGGCAGAAATACTACAAGCCCATCGCCTTGGGGGACCGGCTCTATGTGGTCCCCTCCTGGGAGGAGGCCGCGGTGCCCGAGGGCCGGACCGCGCTGCGCCTCAACCCCGGGCTCACCTTCGGCACCGGCGCCCACGCCTCCACGCAGCTCTGTCTAGAGGGGCTGGAGCGCTATACAGTCCCCGGGAAGCCGGTCCTTGATTTGGGCTGCGGCAGCGGCATCCTGTTTATCGCCGCCCTGCTCCTGGGCGCCTCCCGGGCCCTGGCCGTGGACATTGACCCCAAGGCGGCGGATGTGGCCGCCGAGAACGCCGGGCTCAACGGCATCGACCCCGCGCGCTATACCGTGCTGGCGGGGGATGTACTCACCGACCGCCAGCTGGCCCGCCGCCTGGCCCGGAACACCTATCCCCTGGTGCTGGCCAATATCGTGGCGGACGTCATCATTCCCCTGTCCGGGCAGGTGCCCGGCCTGCTCTCCCCCGGCGGCGTCTTTCTCTGTTCCGGTATCATCGGAGCGCGGGCGGACCAGACGGCCTAGGCGCTGGCGCAGCACGGCTTGGAGGTCTT
>CAYPZF010000008.1:0-2488 GCA_964415275.1 uncultured Oscillospiraceae bacterium
TGGATGGGCAGGGGGGATAAAAATGCCGTGGACGGGGCTGCGGTGAACGCCCTTCGCTACATCCTCAATACCGTCAGTATGGCCGGAGTGGTGGTCATCGGCGAGGGAGAGAAGGACGAGGCCCCCATGCTCTTTAACGGCGAGCGCGTGGGCACGGGCCAGGGCCCGGCCGGAGAGCTCTCGCACCAGGTGCATCCGAAAGTCCCGAGAGGCCCGCCAGCTGTCCCGGGGGTTCACGTCCTCCAGGGCCAGGTCCCCGATGCGGGAGACCGCCTCGGACACGGGCAGGCCGCGCACCCCGGCCTCGGCGGAGGGGGCCCGGGCGGGGACCGGCGCGGCCACGCCGAAGGCCAGCCGCGCGTCCTCGCATATCCGCCTGTCAGGGGACAGCTTGACGAGGCAGGCCACCCCCAGGGTGGCGATGTCCATGGCGTTGCGCTGGGCGTATTTGATATAGTGGCCCGACCAGCCCTCGTAGCGGGCCCTGGGAATTGTAATCCTGGTGAGCAGCTCGGCGGGGGCCAGGGCCACCTTGCCCACCCCCCGGTACCACTGGGAGATGGGGATGTCCCGCGTGCCCTGGGGCCCAGTCGCGCGGAGGACGGCGTCGAAGGCCATCAGGGTGGAGGCGGTGTCCGCCGAGGTGATGCCGTTGCAGATGTTCCCGCCGATGGTGCCCGCCGCCCGGAGTTGGGGGCCGCCCGCCTGGTCGGCGGCCTCGCCCAGCACAGGGACGGCCGCCCGGATCACGTCGCTGAAGGTGACGCCGCGAAAGGTGGTGAGGGGTCCGATTTCCACATCGCCGTTTTCCGCCAGAGAGACGCCGGAAAGGCCGGGGACATCGTGGATGGACACCAGCCGGACGCCGGCCAGCTTGCCCGCACGGATTTTAATCAGCACATCGGTGCCGCCGGCGATGACGACCGCCCCGGGGTCCCGCACCAGGGCGGAGATGGCGTCGTCCACGCTGTCGGCCCGGTAGATGGACGCGATGTCGTACATGGAGAGGCCTCCTTTTCTCATGGGAAATGGCGCTGGCCGCCCGGTTACAGCAGCCCGGCCGCCTTAAATTCCTCCACCAGCTTCTGGGGATACATGGGCAGCGCGTGGATGGCAACGCCGGTGGCGTGGAGCAGGGCGTTGCGGATGGCGGGCGCCACCGGAATGGCGGGCGGCTCGCCCAGGGACTTGTTGCCGAAGGGGCCGGAGGAGTCGTCGGTCTCCACAAACAGGGCCGTCAGCTCGGGGTGGTCCATGGAGGTGGGGAGCTTATAGTCCAGCAGGTTGCCATTGAGCAGTCTGCCCTTCTCATCGTAAATCATCCGCTCCGACAGGGCGTACCCGATGCCCATGCTGATGCCGCCGTGGACCTGGGCCTCGGCCAGTTGCGGATTGATCAGCTTGCCCGAGTCGTGGACGTTGCAGATGCGCAGGACCTCAATTTTACCCAGGGGGAGGTCCACTTCAATCTCCGCAAAGCAGCAGCCGAAGGAAAAGGTGTTGTCCTTGCAGTGGTAAGTGGTCTCGGCAGAAATGTGAACGCTGTGGGTGAGCGAATAAAAGGCCTCCATGGCCAGGGCCTCCAGAGCCAGGGCCGGGTCGCCGCCCTCCCGCTCCACCACCGCGCCGCCCCGGATGTCCAGCGCCTCTGCCGGCCGGTCCAAGAGCTCGGCGGCGTAGGCAAGGAGCTTCTCCTTAAATTGCCTGCCCGTCTGCTTGATGGCCATGCCCGTCACGTAGGTCTGCCGGGAGGCGTAGGCGCCCGTGTCGAAGGGGGCCACGTCGGTGTCCTGGGTGGAGATGATGTGCACCTGCTCGGTGGGGATGCCCATGGCCTCGGCGGCCATCTGGGAGAAGACGGTGTCGCCGCCCTGGCCAATCTCGGTGGCGCCCAGGTGGAGCTGGACGCTGCCGTCTTGATTCAGCACGATGCGGGCGGAGGAGGTCTCCAGGGAGATGGGATAGACCCCGGTCTTATAGGAGAAGAGCGCCATGCCCACGCCCCGGCGCACCGGGCCGGTCTGATGCCTGTATTGTTCCCGCAAGCGCTGCCAGCCGATGTACGCCGCGCCCTTCTCCACGCACTCTCGGAGCGCGGTGGAGTGGCAGGTGATGCCGTTGAAGGGGTCCTTGTACCCCAGGGGCATGATGTTCCGCAGCCGGAACGCGCAGGGGTCGTAACCGTATTTCAGGGCGATGTCGTCCATGAAGCACTCGCCGGCGAAGCTGCACTGGGGGATGCCGTAGCCGCGCATGGCGCCGCCGGTGCCCAGATTGGTGTAGATGGTATAGGCCTCTCCCCGGTGGGCCAGCCGGTCCAGGTAGGTCTGGCGGAAGCCGGTGATGGCGTTGGCCACAATGGAATGGCCGTGGGAGGCGTACCCCCCCTGGTTGGACACGGCGGTGCAGGAGCGGGCCATCAGGTTGCCGTCCCCGTCCACCGCCGCCCTCAGGTCAAAGGAGATGGCGTGGCGGGAGCGGGTGTTTT
>CAYPZF010000008.1:2498-14731 GCA_964415275.1 uncultured Oscillospiraceae bacterium
TCCCGGGAGAGCTCCAGCTTGACCGCCCGGCCGCCCACCTGGGTGGTGAGCCAGGCGTTGAGCGGCTCGTACAGCACCTCCTGCTTGTTGCCGAAGCCGCCGCCGATGTAGGGCTTAATCACCCGGATCTTCCCCCAGGGGATGCCCAGGGCCTGTCCGATGACCCGCCGCACGATGTGCGGAATTTGGGTGGAGGTGACCACCACAATGCGCCCCTGCTCGATGTAAGCGTAGGAGATGGGGGCTTCAATGTGGCAGTGCTGCACCTGCTGGGTCTCGAAGTGGCCGGAAACCTGGTGGTAGGCCGGGCAGGAGAGCACATCGTCCACACTGGAAAACTCACCGGGGGGCATGGGGGTCTCATTGACGGTGTGCGCCAGCACATTGTCGGGGCACTCCTCATGGATGGGGAGGGCGCCCGGGGCCGTGGCCTCGCCGGGCGTGAGGCAGACAGGGTACTCCTCGTATTCCACGCGGATGGCCCGCAGCGCCCGATCCGCCGCCACCGGGTCCTCCGCGATGACGACGGCGATGTCGTCTCCGTAGATGCGCACCCTTGTGGCCAGGAGCTTTCGGTCGGCCACGTCCTGATGGCTTGCCTCCACCGACCAGGGGTGCCCCGGCGTGGGGAATTGGATGTCGGGTACGTCAAAGCAGGTGAGCACCTTAATTACGCCGGGCGTGGCCTGCGCGGCCGCTGTATCCATGGCGCGCACCCAGCCGTTGGCAATGGTGCTGTGCAGGATCTTTGCCACCAGCATGGGGCCCTCAAAAAAGTCGTCGGTGTACTTGGCGCGGCCTGTTACCTTGTCCTCCGCGTCCACCCTGAGCACGCTTCTGCCAACCTCCATCATTCCACCTCCATCACAGATAGGGATTATAAAATCGCCGGGATGGGATAACAGGTCATGCGCTTTCATTGTCAGCACTGCCGGCGGGGAAACAATTTAAATGGAAGTATAATAGCCACCTTGCGGCTATTATACCATATCCCACTGGAACCTTGAAGTCTAAAAATGTGTTAGGAACACTAATTTTTTTTCTTGATTTCCGGGGCCGCTGTGTTATGATGAAGGTACATCACAGACGCGGGGCGGGAAGGACGTGTTTTTCCGCCCCGCGCGGGAGAAAAGGAGGCGTTTTATGGAGTTCGAGGAGACCCTTTCTCTGCTGCGCCAGGTGGCCAGGGGGCTGGCGGCCCAGTTCGGAAGTGCCTGCGAGGTGGTGATTCACGACCTGACGGGGGACCTGGAGCAGACGGTGGTCCACATTGAAAACGGCCATGTCTCCGGCCGCAAGCTGGGGGACGGCCCTTCCCACGCGGTGCTGGAGCTGCTGGGGGCGGGCGGGCCCGCGGAGGATCACCTGGCCTACCTGACCCGTTCTCCCGACGGAAAGATTTTAAAGTCCTCCACCCTTTGCGTCAGGGACAGGAAGGGCGTGCCCATGGCCCTTCTCTCCATCAATTACGACATCTCCGCGCTGCTCCTGGTGGAACACGCCCTCCGCGACCTGACCTCCCCCAGAGAAAAGGAGGACAGGGAACCGGAGCGCATCACCCACAGCGTCACCGAGCTGCTGGACAGCCTGCTTGAGCAGAGCGTGGCCCTGGCGGGCAAGCCGGTGGCCCTGATGGAGCGGGAGGATAAGATCCGGGCGATCCGGTTTTTGAACGACGCCGGCGCGCTGCTGATCACCAAATCGGGGGACAAAATCGCAAAATACTTCGGCATTTCAAAGTATACCTTATATAGCTACTTAGACGAGAGCAAGTAAGAGCCTGATCCCGCACCGGCCCAACATTGGAATGGAGGAGTTACCGTGATTGATTTGACAACGAACCCAGCAATCGTCAGCCGCAACATCCAGAAGGCCCTGGAACACGGCGTGATTATCCCCACCTTTCAGCAGATGAAGCACCCGGAGACCATACCCGAAAAGGTGCGGGAGAAGCTAAAAGAGGTGGCGCTCTGGGATGTGAACCCCCTGAACCTGTTCCGCATTACATGGAAGAACGAGCCCAGGGAAACAGGCGGCCTCTTTGGGAAGCCCAATTTCATTGAGCTGCCTCCCGCCCTCACCGGCGTGCCCGCCCGCATCCTCTGTCTGGTGGGCAAGTGGTTTCCCACCGGATGCCATAAGGTGGGGGCCTCCTTCGGCTGCCTGGCGCCCCGGCTGGTCACCGGTCAGTTTGACGCCTCCTACCATCGGGCGGTATGGCCCTCCACCGGCAACTACTGCCGGGGCGGCGCGTTCAACTCCAAGCTGCTGGGGGTTCAATCGGTGGCCATTCTGCCCGCCGGGATGAGCCGGGAGCGCTTTGAGTGGCTCTCCCAGATCGCGGGCGAGGTCATTGCCACCCCCGGCTGCGAGTCCAACGTAAAGGAGATTTTCGACAAGACCTGGGAGCTGCGCCGGGAGCCCGACTGTATGATTTTCAACCAGTTTGAGGAGATGGGCAACCACCTGTGGCACTACCAGGTGACGGGAAGCGCCATTGCCGAGGTGTTCGAGGACATCAAGCGCCCCGGGGACCGTCTCTCCGGCGCCTGCTTTACCTCGGGCAGCGCGGGCACCATCGGCTGCGGCGATTATCTGAAGGAGCGGCACCCGGGATTGAAACTGGCGGTGGGCGAGGCGCTCCAGTGCCCCACCATTTTGGAGAACGGCTTCGGTGACCACCGCATCGAGGGCATCGGTGACAAGCACATCCCATGGATTCACAACGTGAAGAACACCGATATGGTCATCGACATCGACGACGAGGACTCCCAGCGCCTGCTGCGGCTCTTCAACGACCCGGTGGGCCACGCCTATCTCAGGGAGGCCGGCGTGGACGAGGAGACCGTTGCCAACCTGCCCCTTTTGGGGATCTCGGGCATTGCCAACGTCCTGTGCTGCATCAAGATGTGCAAATACTACGAGCTCACCGACCGGGACGTGGTGGCCACTGTGCTCACAGACTCCGCCGTCATGTACGGCTCCCGCATTGCCGAGCTGGAGGAGCGGGACGGGCCCTACACCGGCCGGGACGCGGCGGTGGACCACAGTCTGCACATGCTGGGCATGCGCACCGACGCCATGGCGGAACTGAGCTATTACGACAGAAAACGAATCCACAACCTGAAGTACTACACCTGGGTGGAGCAGCAGGGCCGGACCGCGGGGGACCTCAACGACCTGTGGTACGACGAGGAAAAGACCTGGCGGGGCGTCCAAGGACAGGCCGTTGAGCTGGATGCGCTCATCAACGCGTTCAATGAGGCCGCCGGGGTCCTGGCCCAGATCTAAGGAGGCGGTGTTATGCGTTATGTCACCGGCGCGCAATGCGTCAAATGCGGCAGGGAGTACCGGGCGGACCCCAACACCACGACCTGCGCCTGCGGCGGCATCCTGGAGATTCAATACGACTACGCCGCCATCCGGCGGAATTTCTCGCCCAGGGCGCTGGAGGCGTGCGGGGACTGGTCCATGTGGCGCTACAGGCCCTTTCTCCCGGTAGAGGAGGGCTCCGCCCCCGCCCCCCTGCGGGTGGGCTGGTCCCCCCTGTACAGGGCCGACGCCCTGGCCCGGGCCCTAGGGCTCCGGGACCTGTGGATCAAGGACGACGGTCAGAACCCCACCGCCTCCCTCAAGGACCGGGCCTCCGCCATGGCGGTGGTCAAGGCCCGGGAGGCGGGGGCAAGCACCATCGCCTGCTCCTCCACCGGCAACGCGGCCTCCTCTCTGGCGGGCAACGCCGCCGCCGCCGGATGTGAGACCTACATCTTTGTGCCCAGCCGGGCCCCCAAGGGGAAGGTGGCCCAGCTCATGATCTTCGGCGCCCATGTCATCTCCGTGGACGGCTCCTATGAGGACACCTTCGAGCTCTCCAAGGCGGCCATTGAGAAATACGGCTGGTACAACCGCAACGCGGCCATCAACCCCTATCTGGCCGAGGGGAAAAAGACGGTGTCCTTTGAAATCGCCGAGCAGCTGGGCTGGAGGATGCCCGACTATGTAGCCCTTTCCGTGGGGGACGGCTGCACCATCGCCGGGGTCTGGAGGGGGCTGAAGGACCTGTACGCCACGGGCTTTGTGGACCGGCTCCCCCGGCTGATCAGTGTCCAGGCCGAGGGGTGCTGCCCCCTCAACCGGGCCATCGCGGAGGACGCGCCCTGGCGCCCCATGGAGGAGAATACACTGGCCGACTCCATCGCGGTGGGCGTGCCCCGGAACCCGGACAAGGCCCTCAACGCCATCCGGGAGTCCGGAGGCGTGGCGGTCAACGTCTCCGACGGGGAGATTCTGGCCGCCATGGGTCTGCTGGGCCGCACCCAGGGCGTGTTCGGGGAGCCCGCCGGGGTCGCCGGCACCGCCGGGGTGAAAAAGGCGCTGGAGCTGGGGCTGATTTCCCCCGACGCCTCCGTGGTCTCTATCGTCACCGGAAACGGCCTGAAGGATGTGGCCAACGGCATCAAGGCCGCCGGAGAGCCCATGCTGGTAAAGCCGGATATGACCGCGCTGCTGGCCGCCTTTGCCGCCCGTGGGCTGACGCCCTGAGTCTGACGCCCGGAAAGGAGATTTTTATGTCCATCCTCATCCAAAAGGGCACCCTCATTCTCCCGGGCGGCCCCCAGCGGGCCGATTTGCGGGTGGAAAACGGGAAGATTGCCGAGATTGGGCCCATGCTCCCCGCGGGGGACAGCGCGGTGCTCTATGCCGGTGATAAGCTGGTTTTCCCCGGCTTTATCGATACCCACACCCATTTTGAGATGAACAAGGGCCGGCCCGATGAGACGGCCGACGACTGGGCCACCGGCACCCGAGCCGCCTTGGCCGGCGGGACCACCACCGTGCTGGACTTTGCCGTGCCGGAGCCCGGCGCCCCGCTGACCTCCGCCCTGAACACCTGGCGCGGCCGGGCGGACGGGCGGGTCTCCTGTCACTATGGGCTTCATATGACCATCAAGGACTGGAATGAGGCCGTCAGGGGGGAGCTGGCGGAGATGACCGCCGCCGGGGTGACCTCCTATAAAATCTACCTGGCCTACCCTGACCTGCGGGTGTCCGACGCCGCCGCCTGTCAAATTGTGAAGGCGGTGGAGGGGCAGGGGGGCATCGTGGGCTGCCACTGTGAAAATGGGGACCTGGTGGCGGAGGGAATTGCCGCCATGAAGGCCCAGGGGCGGCTGGGGTCTGAGGGGCACCCCGCCTCCCGCCCGCCCCTGGTGGAGGCCGAGGCGGTGGGCCGCTGGCTGGCCATCGCCGAGCTGGCCGGGGGAGCGCCGGTCAACGTGGTCCATCTGTCCACCCGGCGGGGGCTGGAGGCGGTGCGCGCCGCCCGGGCCCGGGGGCAGAAGATCTATGTGGAGACCTGCCCCCAGTATCTGCTGCTGGACGAGGGGCGGTACCGCCTGCCCGGCTTTGAGGGCGCCAAGTTCGTCCTCTCCCCGCCTCTGCGGAGTCCGGAGGACCAGGCGGCGCTGTGGGAGGCCCTCGAGAGCGGGGAGATTGATACCGTGGGCACCGACCACTGCGCCTTTGACTTTCACGGGGGGAAGACCCTGGGGCGCGGGGATTTTTCCAAGATTCCCAACGGCATCCCCGGTGTGGAGCACCGGGCGGCGCTGCTGTACACGTACGGCGTGGCCGCCGGCCGTATCTCTCTGGTGCGGTTTATGAAGCTGCTGGCGGAACAGCCCGCCCGCCTGTTCGGCATGTACCCCCAAAAGGGCACCCTGGCGGTGGGGAGCGACGCCGACATCGTTGTCTTTGACCCGTACGTTACAAACCGCATCTCCGCGCGGAGCCAGTACCAGAACGTGGATTACACCCCCTACGAGGGCCTGCTGTGCAGCGGGCGGGTGGACACCGTGCTGCTGGAGGGACAGGTGGCGATGGAGGCGGGCAGGGTCCTGCGGGAGCGGGCGGGCCGCTATGTCCCCCGGGGGCCGTGCGGGTTTTGGCGATGAGGATTGGCTGTGTCCTGATGGCCGCCGGGTCCGGGCGGCGGTTTGGCGCGAACAAGCTGCTGGCCCCGGTGGAGGGCGTACCCATGATATGCCGGGCCGCGGACAGCCTGTCCCCCGCCCTGTTTGCCCGGGCGGTGGCGGTGAGCTGCCATCCGGAGGTGCTGGCCCTGGCGGGCCGGGCGGGCTACGAGCGCGTGGAAAACCCGTGGGCGGCGGAGGGGCAGTCCGCCTCCATTCGCCTGGGGGTGCGGGCACTGAGGGAGATGGACGGCATCCTCTTCGCCGTAGGCGATCAGCCGTGGCTGACCAGGCGGAGCGTGGAGAGGTTGAGGTCCGCCTTCGCGGCCCGGCCAGACTGCATTGCCGCCCTGAGCTGGAACGGGGCGCGGGGCAACCCGGTCATCTTCCCGGCGGACCTGTTTCCCGAGCTCATGGCCCTTAGGGGGGACGTGGGGGGCGGCCAGGTGCTCCGCCGGCACCCGGACCGGCTGCTGCTGGTGGAAGCGGGCGCGGAACAGGAGCTGCGGGATGTGGACACTCCCGAGGCGCTCAAATGAAGAACGCTCCCCCGGATGGAACATCCATCCGGGGGAGCGTTTTTATGAGAGGGTTCGTTTACGGGGGCATCCGCTTACTTGCTGTAGTCGAAGAAGCCCTTGCCGGTCTTCCGGCCCAGCATGCCGCCGCGCGCCATCTTGCGCATCAGGGGGCAGCAGCGGTACTTGGAGTCGCCGGTCTCGCTGTAAATCACGTCCATGATGGCGACGCAAACGTCCAGGCCGATCAGGCCGCCCAGGGCCAAGGGGCCCATGGGATGGTTGGCGCCCAGCTTCATGGCGGTGTCGATGCCCTCGGCGGAAGCAACACCGGTCTCCAGCAGGCCGGCGGCCTCGTTGATCATGGGGATCAGAATCTTGTTGACCACGAAGCCGGGGGCCTCGGCCACTTCGACAGGCTGCTTGCCAATCTCGGTGGAGAGGTCAAAGATGGCCTTAAAGGTCTCCTCGGAGGTGTTGGCGCCGCGGATGACTTCCACCAGCTTCATGACGGTGGCGGGGTTAAAGAAGTGCATGCCGATGAACTTGTCCTGACGCTTGGTGGCCGCAGCGATGGCGGTGATGGAGATGGAAGAGGTGTTGGAGGCCAGGATGGTCTCGGGCTTACAAAGGGCATCCAGCTCGGCGAAAATCTTCTTCTTGATGTCCAGATTCTCAATGGCGGCCTCAACGACCAGGTCGGCGTCGGCAGCCAGAGCCAGGTCGGTGGTGAAGGACATATTGCCCAGCATCTGGGCCTTGGCTTCCTCGGTCATTCTGCCCTTTTCCACCAGCTTGGAGACGGACTTGTTCAAACGGGCCTCCGAGGCCTTGATAATCTCATCGGTAATGTCGCGCACGACAACCTGCTTGCCAGCCTTCGCAAACACTTGGGCGATGTCCAGTCCCATGGTGCCGCCGCCGATTACAACCACTTTTTTCATGTTTTTTGCGTCCTCCTAGTTTTCATAATAATGTCAGCCAATGTGACACGAACTTATTTGTTCTGGAAGTTCTTTTCCGCTCTCTTCTCCAGGAACGCGCCCATGCCTTCGTTCTTGTCCTCGGTGCCGCAGCAGACGCCAAAGGCCTCGGCCTCAAAGGCGGAGCCGGTATGGATGTCGGTCTGCATGCCCTGACGGATGCAGCGCTTGGACTCACAGACAGCGATCTGGGCATTGACGCAAATGGCGTTGGCCAGCTCAAGGGCCTTGGGCATGAGCTCGTCGGGAGCGTACACATAGGAGACCAGGCCCATCTCCTTGGCCTCGGCGGCGCCGATTACCTTGGCGGTCAGGATGAGCTCCATGGCCTTGGCGATGCCCACGATGCGGGGCAGACGCTGGGTGCCGCCGAAGCCGGGGGTGATGCCGAGGCCCACTTCGGGCTGGCCGAACTTGGCCTTCTCGCTGGCGAGGCGAATGTCGCAGGACATGGCGAGCTCGCAGCCGCCGCCCAGAGCAAAGCCGTTGATGGCGGCAATCACGGGCTTGGACATGTTCTCAAGCTTCAGGAAGATGTTGCCGCCCAGGACGCCAAACTTCTTACCGTCCACAGAGGAAAAGCCCTTCATCTCGCCAATGTCGGCGCCGGCGACGAAAGAGCGGCCGCCACCGGTCAGGATGACGACGTAAATCTCCGCGTTGGCCTCAATCTGGTCAATGGCAGCGTCCAGCTCGGTCAGGACCTGACTGTTGAGGGCGTTAAGGGCCTCCGGACGATCAATGGTGAGGACGCCCACGTGGCCTTGCTGTTCCAGTTTTACGAATGCCATGATAAATTGCCTCCTTAAATTTTGTTTTGGTCGGCGTGCGCGTTCCCCGTCGCCGCGGCTTGTCCGGACGGCAGAAAGACACACCCCAACGTGTACCTAATTAAGAGTATATTCGTTTTTGGTCCGGTGTGCAAGTCATTTTTAGGAAAAAGCAATGGCAAGGGCCAAAATAGTGGTTATGCATCTATCCGCGCCCAGAATTATCCAAAAAACTGGGAAAAAGACAAAGGGGCACCACGGCCGCCCCGCGGGGGCTACAGTCGAAAGGAGTTAAAGTGGATGCCCTGGGCCTGCAGGGCGGCGCAGTAGAGCACCAGGCCAAAGGCGGCGCAGGCCGCCACGCTGAGGCCGGGCATGACCCCGGCATCCTGCAGAACACGGAAGAGCAGGTTGACCGTCAGCCCGGACAGCAGGGCGGCTAGGCCGGGGGCCACCAGCCAGGGGAAGATTTGGGAGCGCAAGCCTGTGGTCCTGGCCACCGCCCGCCAGTTCAGCAGGAACCCCAGGGCCGAGCTCACCACAAAGCCCAGCACAAAGCCCCCCAGCCCGATGCCGGGAACCTTCACCAGGAGCCAGGTAAAAAAGAGCTGAACGGCGTCACAGATCAGGCTGTTTTGGGCCACCGCCCGCTGGCAGTCCATGCCGTTGAGGGCGTAGGCCAAAACCGACTGGAAGGAGGAGAGGAGGACCCCCGCGGCCAAGGGGAGCATGTAGCGCCCCACCGTGGGCTCCCGGAAGAGAAAGACGCCGATTGTGGGCCCCACCACCACCAGAAAGGCCATGGCGGGGGTAATCAGCAGGGCGGTGGCGCCCATGGCCCGGCAGATGAGCCGCCGGCTCTCCTCCGTGCGCTTGAGCGCCGTGCTCCTGGAAAGCCTGGGGGTCAGGACCAGGCTGAGGGCGCCCAGAAAGGCGGAGGGGAGCAGGAGCAGGGGGAGGGTCATGCCGAAGAGCACGCCGAACTCGGCCAGCGCCTCTGGGACATCCATGCCCCCCGCCACCAGCTGGCGAGGGATGAGGACCGCGTTGGCGGAGCCCATCAGGTTGCCCAGCAGGGAGGTGGCCGCCACGGGCAGAAACACAGACCAGATTTCACGCCGGAGGACGGAGGATTTGACGCACCTGCCGGGCAGCCGCTCCGAAGGGCCCATGTAACGGCGGTAAAGGGTGAGCAGGGTGATGGCGGAAAAGACCTCACAGACAATCATCCCGGCCACCATGAGGCCCACCGTGCGCTCCGGATTCTGGGGCAGGAAGAGCATCAGAAACCCCAAAATGGCTGCCGTTCGGATGATCTGCTCCGCCAGCTCCGCTTTGGCGGGGGGCTTTACGTCCCCGATGCCGTAAAAATAGTGCTTATGCAGGTTTTCCAGGCCGGTGAGCAAAAGACAGGGGAGCAGCAGGAGGAGGCCGAGCTGTGTGCGCGCGTCCCCCAGCAGATGGACCGAGATGGGGTCGGAGAACAGGACGACAAACAGGGTGAGGGGACAGAAGGAGATGAGAAAACCGGCCAGACAGCGGCGGCGGATCTGGGCCACCGCCCGCAGGTTGCCCAGGGCGTGATAACGGGCCCCAAGGTTGGAGAGGGACACGGTAAAGCCCACCGAGGTGAGGGAGAGGAGCACCGCGTAGACCGGCATGATCAGCTGATAGAGCCCCAGCACCTCCGCCGAAATCAAACGGGCGAGGGCGATGCGGTAGAGGAAGCCCAGGAACTGAGAGAAAAGGCCGGTGCAGGTGAGAAGCAAGGTGCTCTTTCCCGCGGAGATGGTGTGGACGGACAAAGACACTTCCCCCCTTTCTTACAAAGGATATGAGGCGGGAGGGGCGTGCATGTCAAGTTTGACAACCGGGGGGAAACCGTGTATTCTGATTGCATCTTATACGCGTTAAGACGCAACGAAAGAAGGCTCGTGCCGTGATTGCGACCATTGTGAACTGTCTGCTGATTTTATTCGGCAGTTTGATTGGCATCCTGTTTAAGAACCGCATCAGCCGGCGGTTTACCAACATTTTGACCCAGGGACTGGGCCTGTGTGTCCTGGGAATCGGCATGGCCTCTCTGGTCAGAAGTGAGAACACCCTCTGCGTGGTGGTCTGTATTGTGCTGGGCGCGGTGCTGGGCGAGGCGATGGACATTGAGACCCGGCTGGACGGCGCGGGGGAATGGCTGCGGGGACGTCTGGCCGGAGGGAAGGGCGACAGCCGCTTTACGGAGGGCTTCGTCACGGCGTCGGTCCTCTACTGCGTGGGCTCCATGGCCATTATGGGTGCGCTGGAGGCGGGGCTCAACGGGAAGTATGACATTCTGATCTCCAAAGGCGTCATTGACGGCGTGACCTCCATCTCCTTCGCGGCGGCCATGGGCGTGGGGGTGGCCTTCTCTGTTGTGCCGCTCTTTCTCTATCAGGGGGGGCTCACCCTCCTGGCCTCGCTGGTGGGGCCCTATCTGGCCGCTCCGGTGGTCATTGAGATGAGCGCCGTGGGCGGCGCCATCATTGTGGGGATTGCCGTCAACATGCTGGGGCTGGGGAAGGCCAAGCTCAAGGTGGGCAATATGCTGCCGGGCATCTTCCTCCCCATTGTTTACATCCCGCTGGTCCAATGGCTGGCCGGGCTGATTCCCGCGTAGAACATAAAAAAGACGGAGGAGCTCACAGCTGTGGGCTCCTCCGCTTTTTAATCCAAGAGCTTCTTAAGGTACTGGCCGGTATAGGAGTCGGGGCAGGCGGCAACCTCCTCCGGCGTGCCCGCGCAGACCAGGCGCCCTCCGCCGCTGCCCCCCTCGGGGCCCAGGTCCAGGATATAGTCCGCGGTCTTGATCACGTCCAGGTTGTGCTCAATGACCACCACGGTGTTCCCCGCGTCTACAAAACGCTGGAGCACCTGGATGAGCATATGCACGTCGTAGGTGTGCAGGCCGGTGGTGGGTTCGTCCAGAATATAGATGGTGTTGCCCGTGCTCCGCTTGGAGAGCTCGGTGGCCAGCTTGACCCGCTGGGCCTCGCCGCCGGACAGGGTGGTGGAGGACTGCCCCAGCTTTACATAGCCCAGCCCCACGTCGTAGAGGGTTTTGAGCTTGTTGTAAATGCGGGGCATGGCCTCAAAGAAGGGGAGGGCCTCGTCCACCGTCATGTCCAGCACCTCAAAGATATTTTTGCCCTTATACTTGACCTCCAGCGTCTCACGATTGTAGCGTTTTCCCTTGCAGACCTCGCAGGGGACATAGATGTCGGGCAGGAAGTGCATCTCAATTTTCAGCAGGCCGTCCCCGGTGCAGGCCTCACACCGGCCGCCCCGGACATTGAAGGAAAACCGGCCTGGGCCGTACCCCCGTGCCTTGGCGTCCGGCGTGGAGGCAAAGAGGTCCCGGATGTCGTTGAACAGCCCGGTGTAGGTGGCGGGGTTGGAGCGCGGGGTGCGGCCGATGGGGGACTGGTCGATGCCCACCACCTTATCCAGATAGGCCCCGCCCTCCAGGGCGTCGTGCTTGCCGGGGCGGACCTTGGCCCGGTTAAGGTCGGCGGCCAGCTTTTTATAGACAATCTCGTTGATGAGACTGGACTTTCCGGAGCCGGACACGCCGGTGACACAGGTGAAGGTGCCCAGCGGAATGGAGACATCCAGATGTCGCAGGTTGTTTTCCGCGGCGCCCCGCACCACCAGGGAGGCTCCGCTGCCCTGCCGGCGCGCGGCGGGGATGGGAATTTGCCTGCGCCCCGAGAGGTAATCCCCGGTGATGGAGCCGGGTGTGTCCATAATGTCCTCCACCGTGCCGCAGGCCACCACGCTGCCGCCGTGGATGCCCGCGCCGGGGCCAATGTCCACCACATAGTCGGCGGCGCGTATCGTGTCCTCGTCGTGCTCCACCACCAGGAGGGTGTTGCCCAGGTCCCGCAGCCGCTTCAGCGTGTCCAGCAGCTTGCCGTTGTCCCGCTGGTGCAGGCCGATGGAGGGCTCGTCCAAAAT